>JANOKK010000200.1:0-8014 GCA_031419255.1 Betaproteobacteria bacterium | reverse complement strand
CATCCAGCAGCGTACTCCGCGACATTATGCATGGCAAAAAAATCCGGGTTTTCCGGAATCGGCAATCCACGCAGATGCTCTTCGACATCCGCCAAAATCGGTTCCGGCGTCTCGACCCGCTCCGCGCAGCGGGCGGCCCACTCGCGGCCCGGATGTATGACATCCCAGCGCGGACGCTTTCCCTCGTATCGCCCTTTGCCGGGATCATGATTGCCGAAACCATCGACAATCGTGTTCCATACCGGCAGAAACTTGTTGATCAGCAATGATTCGGCGAGCGGTATCCAGATGTCGTCGACGACCAGATATCGACAATGAAAATCCGCGAGCGACAGGTTGGATACGCGTTGCACGCTTTCGGCATGTTCGAGAATGCGAATGAACAACGCTTTCCCCGCGCCAGATTTTGTGCCCGATTTGCCGCCTTTCCGCGCGCCTTCAGGAACCGCCTTACCGACGTAGATGGGGGCCTCAAATCGGTCGCCGCGATTTCGGTTGGCGATCGACTCGTACGCCGCGAAATTTCCGGTGTAGTAGATCGCGTAGATGCCTGCGCCGCCGAACGGTTCAAGCGTCGCCATCGGTTGCGTCGCGCGCGCCAAAAGCGCCTCGGCGACGCTTGCGCCGAGATTCTGCTTGGCGAGTGGATTGTATGGCTCGCCGCTGCTCAAGCAACCGCCGCCGACTGTGCCGCACGTTGTTTTGCCGCGCATTCAAGAAGTTTTTCAGCGACGCTCGCCGCCACTGTCCGCGCCAGCAGCACCGGCACCGCGTTGCCGAGTTGCCGCATGGTTTCCGTCCAGGATCCGTGAAAATAGTAGCCGTCAGGGAAGGTTTGCAGCCGCGCGCACTCGCGCACGGTGAAATATCGTACCGTGCCGTCTGGATTGACGAGCATGTTTTCGCCGCCGGGTACGCCGTGATCGCCCGCCTTCAATGTCTTTGCCGGCAGATCCAGCGGGCTGCCGGTATGACCGGGATAGCTGCGCGCGCCTTCTTGAAGACGGTGATTCAGGTGACAAATGGAATTGCCTAGGACCGAAGGATCGGGCAAGCCCATCAATGCGTCGCGCACCGTGCGCCACGGCAATTTTGTTGGTTCCAGCGCCAATCCTTTCATGCGGTCGACGACCGGCTTCAACGCCTCGGGCATGGCGGGCTGGCGCGATCTCGCGACGCGGTGGCGTTCCCAATAGACCCCGCTCACCCACTGATCATGCAAGAGCGAATCCAGCGAATGGCTTTCCCACGGAAATCGCCAGTTCGCATCAAGGTCTTTGCGGAACCCCACGATGAAGACGCGCTCGCGGCGTTGGGGAACGCCGTAATTCGCGGCATTGACCAGCGTTGGAAATACGTTGTATTCCCGCGCCACGGCCCGCGCAGCAGATCGCGATGTCTTGTGCCGCTGCAATTTCTCGCAATGCTCTTTCCAGCTTTGATCCGGTTTTCGGCGAACCTCCGGAAACTCCAGTTGCAAGAGTATGTATTGATAGTAATTGTGAAACGATGCGCGTGTGAGCCCCTTCACATTTTCAAAAATGAACGCCTGCGGTCGGAGCCTTCGCACCACGTCGACGGAAACCGGAAACATGTCGCGCGCGTCGTCGAAGGCACCATGCTTGCCGCCCATCGAGAAGGGCTGGCAAGGTGGGCCGCCACCCACCAATGCAATTTCCGTATGTCCGCCATTCGCGCAGAATTCGCCGATCCAATCGCGCACGTCGTCCTCTCGAACCGGCCAATCGGCCACATAGGGAAATCCCCGCGCAATGTTTTCGCGCACGGTGTCGCATGCCCATTTGTCCCACTCGACGATCGCCGCAGGCTTGAATCCGGCAAGGTGCAGGCCCATGCCCAATCCACCTGCGCCCGCAAATAATTCGACTGATTTCATCAAAACGTAACCCCGTAGGAACTTGTGTAGTTTACCCTCGACGCGCGTCAAGTCGGCAAGATGGCATTCCCAGATTGTGCACACAGACTAGCCTGCGCGACACAACTTTCGCTGAATGCGCGCGTTCGGGTTTCGTGCTGCGGGATCAAATACGCGCCATCAACGCGCTGCGTTGTTTCGCTGAAAGCGAATCCATGACTCCGCGATTTACACCCAACTCTCAAGCTCGCGCATTGCGCTGAGCACCAGCTTTGCACAATTCGCATGCGACTGGTACCGCAGCCAACATTTCATCAAAACTCAAGTATTGGCGGGCTTTTCCAGAGGTTTTGCCGCCAGACACCGCACCAGTTCTTGTGTTTAAGCCTTGATGCCTTTTTTCACCACCGCATACATCGCCAACGCTTTCTCCCGCTGTACCGCGTGATCAACAATGGGTTCCGGGTAATTTTTGCCAATTGAAACCGCGCACGCGGCTTGCTCGACGAGCGGCATCGTCCACGGTGCATGAATATATTTGTCCGGCACGTTTGCAAGTTCGGGCAAATATCGGCGGATAAATTTCCCCTTCGGATCGAATCGCTCGGACTGCGTCACCGGATTGAAAATACGAAAGTACGGCTGCGCATCGCAGCCGGTCGATGCCGCCCATTGCCAGCCGCCGTTATTGGCCGAGAGATCGAAATCGATGAGCTGATCGGCAAAGACTTTTTCGCCCCAACGCCAATCGATCAACAAGTCCTTCGTGAGAAAACTGGCGACAATCATGCGCAGGCGATTGTGCATGTAGCCGGTCTGGTTGATCTGGCGCATGGCCGCGTCGATGATCGGATATCCGGTGCGCGCCTCGCACCATGCGGCGAACAAGGTCTCGTCGTTTGGCCAGGCGATCGCATCGTATTCTGGGCGAAACGCCGAGGTCGCAACGTGCGGATGGTGATAGAGAATCTGGAAATAGAAGTCACGCCAGATCAATTCGCTGAGCCAGGTTTCAGCACCGACATTTTTCCTGCGCAATGTTTCCGCATAAGCGATCGAGGCCAACTCGCGGATGGATACGGTGCCGAAACGATTGTGGACAGATAAGTAAGAGACGCCCTTCACGGCCGGAAAATCCCGCGCCTCCTTGTAATCCACGATGCGCGTCGCAAATTCGGCGAGCAACGCACGCGCGCCGGATTCGCCGGCTTTCACACCCAGCGATTTAAGGTTGGTGCGTTTGAAGCCGATCGATTCCAGAGAAGGCATGGGTTCGATTCGCACGGCCTTTGCGAGATGGGCAGCAAAATCAAGAACAGGATATGCAGCCAAGTCGGCGTCATTGAGCTTCTTTAACCACGCGTTTTTGTAGGGCGTGAAAACGCTATAGGTGCCACCGACTTGCGTAAGCACGTCGTCTTTCTCGAAAATTACCGTGTCTTTGCAAGACTGAAAGCCGATGCCGTTTTCGGCCAGTCGCGCGCGAACGTGTGAGTCGCGCGCAATCGCGGACGGTTCGTAATCGTCGTTGGTGAACACCGAATTGACGCCCAATTTTTTCGCCAAATCGGGAATGGCGGCCTCGGCGATTGCATGTTGAACGATCATCTCGCCGCCAAGCGCGTTCAATGATTTCTTCAGCGCTGCGACGCTTTCCCATATGAATTCGACGCGTCGATCCTGCTTTGACGGTAACGAATCAAGAATGGCGCGATCGAACACGAACACGCAGTAAACCTCATTCGCGGTACTCAACGCGCGGTACAACCCGGCGTTGTCGGATACGCGCAAATCGCGGCGAAACCAGAACAATACGCGGCCACTCTCGGTGCCGCCAAGGTTTTTCATAGTCAGATATGGCGCAAGTAGGTAGAATGTTCGGGGAAACGCCGATCAATTCCCCCACGAGACGCGCATCCTTGATGTGGGCGGTCTGCGGCGTTGCAAAATGTCGCCATAGCGGTGCTATGACTCGATTTTGCGCCTTGCATCCCATCCCAAATCAAGGCGCGCGTCATCGTGGAGAATTGATCGGTGTTTCCCAAAGTGAATGGACAGCATTAATCTTACCAATCATTTCCTGATCGCCATGCCCGGCATGGCCGACCCGTATTTTTCAAAAACGCTCACGCTAATTTGCGAACACTCCGAAAAGGGTGCCATTGGTCTCGTTGTAAACAAGCCGATCGATGTCACGCTGGGTAACTTGTTCGAGCAAGTCGATATCGAATTGCGCGATGAAGCGTTGAGAATGGAAAGCGTGCATTTTGGCGGGCCGGTGCTGATTGATCGAGGTTTCGTGTTGCATCAACCGCTCGCCGACTGGAACTCGACGTTGAAGATCGACGATGACACCGGGCTCACCACGTCCAAAGACATTCTCGAAGCGATGGCGGCGGGTAACGGTCCCGGTCGGGTGCTGGTCACGCTGGGCTACGCGGGCTGGGCGCCTGGGCAGATCGAGGATGAAATCAAGCGCAACGGCTGGCTCACCGTCGCCGCACGGCCCAGCATGATTTTCGATCTGGAACCGGAAGAGCGCCTCGGTGCGGCGATGGGATTGCTGGGGTTGAACTACGGCAATTTATCCGATGTGGCCGGGCACGCATGAGCACTGCGATGCGTGAGGAAATCATTCTCGGTTTCGACTTTGGCGAAAAGCGCATCGGTGTTGCCGTCGGCAATACCGTTACCTCTCACGCCGAGCCGTTGACAACGCTGCACGTGGAATCGAATCGCGATCGACTCGATGCCGTCGGTAAACTGGTGGCTGAATGGCAGCCTTCGCGTTTCGTGATCGGCGAAGCGAGCCATGCCGATAGTGTGCTGGGAAATACGCCGGGGAAAGCGCCGCACCCGATCGCGCACCTTGCCCATAAATTCGGCAATCGGCTGCTTGAGAATTTTCGCCTGCCGGTGGTGTATGTGAATGAATTTCTGACTTCCGCAGCGGCAGAACAATCGCTGTCGGCGCGCGGCATCAAGGGTATCGCGCAAAAGGAACACATTGACGCCGTCGCCGCACAAATCATCCTGCAAAGCTATCTCGACAACGCGGATCGCCATGCAGCTTGACGCCGAACCATTGATCGAAACGCTGGCCGAAAAAATCGGCGCTCTAGCCCCTGAGACCGCCTTGATCGGCATCCACACCGGCGGCGTCTGGGTGGCGGAGCGCTTGCATGCGCGGCTCGGTGCAAGGCTGCCGCTGGGCAAGCTCGCCGTCACGTTGCACCGCGACGATTTCGGCAAGATCGGCTTGCATCCGACCAAGAAATCGACCGAGATGCCGTTCGATATTGACGGAAGGGACATTTTGCTTATCGATGATGTGCTGAACAGCGGCCGCACCTTGCGCGCGGCATTGAATGAGATTTTCGATTTCGGTCGGCCCGCGAGCGTGAAACTCGCGGTACTGATCGACCGTGGCCGCCGCGAGTTGCCGTTCGCGGCAGACTATGCTGGCGCGACCATGACGCTCAACGCACAGCAAAAACTGGCACTGCGCAACGACGACCATCATTTGCGTTTCGATATCCTCAACAAGTCCTGATATGCCTCCCTCGTCATCTCATCCGCAACTCTCCGCCGACGGCAAACTCAAGCACCTGCTCACCACCGAAGGGCTTTCGCGGGCGATGGTCGAGTCACTCCTCGAGACGGCCGATCAATTCGTCAGTGTCGGCGACCGCGAAGTCAAGAAGGTGCCATTGCTGCGCGGCAAATCGGTGTTCAATCTGTTTTTTGAAAACTCCACCCGTACCCGCACCACGTTTGAGATCGCTGCAAAGCGCCTGTCGGCCGATGTCATCAACTTGAACATCAACGCATCCTCCACCAGCAAAGGTGAATCGCTGCTCGACACCATCGACAACTTGGCCGCGATGAACGCGGACATGTTCATCGTGCGTCACGCCCAGTCAGGCGCCGCGCACCTGATCGCGCAACATGTGAAATCCGGCATCGCCGTCATCAATGCAGGCGATGGCCGTCACGCGCATCCGACGCAGGGGCTGCTCGACATGTACACGATTCGGCATTACAAGAAATCGTTTCACAATTTAAGTGTGGCGATCGTTGGCGATGTGCTGCATTCACGGGTCGCGCGTTCGGCGATACACGCACTCACCACGCTGGGCTGCCCCGATGTGCGGGTGATCGGCCCAAAGACCTTGATTCCGACCGATGTCGAACGCATGGGCGTATCGGTGTTTCACGACATGCGACGTGGCATTGAAGGCTGCGATGTGGTGATCATGTTGCGCGTGCAAAACGAGCGCATGAATGGCGCGTTGTTGCCGTCCGCGCATGAATTTTTCAAATGCTACGGGCTGACCGCCGAAAAGTTGACGCGCGCCAAACCGGATGCGATCGTCATGCATCCGGGGCCGATGAATCGCGGCGTGGAAATCGATTCGATGATCGCCGATGGGCACCAAAGCGTGATCCTGCCGCAGGTGACCTTCGGCATCGCGGTACGCATGGCGGTGATGGCCACCGTGACGGGGGCCTGAAATGAGTGCGAACCCCAACATGAAAATTGAAATCAATCAGGGCCGTGTGATCGACGCCTCCGGCGGCATTGACGGTGCGCAATCGCTCTATCTCGCTGACGGAAAAATCCTCGCCATCGGCACGCCGCCTGCCAGTTGGAAAGCCGACAAAGTCATCGATGCCAGTGGCAGAATCGTCTGCGCGGGATTGGTCGATTTGTGCGCGCGTCTGCGTGAGCCGGGGCTCGAACACAAGGCTACGTTGGAGAGCGAAATGTCGGCCGCTGTCGCCGGCGGCGTCACCTCACTGGTATGCCCACCGGATACCGATCCGGTGCTGGATGAACCCGGCCTCGTCGAAATGTTGAAGCGCCGGGCGACCGCGCTGAATCAAACCCGCGTCTACCCGTTGGGCGCATTCACCACCGGTCTGCGCGGCACGCACTTGACCGAAATGGTCGAGCTGACCGAAGCCGGTTGCGTGGGGTTCACCAACGGCGATCACCCGATTATCGATACGGTGGTGATGTTTCGCGGCATGCAATACGCGGCAACCTACGGCTATCCGGTGTGGCTCAGAGCCGAAGAGGCGCACCTCTCGCGCGGCGGCATTGCGCACGATGGCGAAGTCGCCACGCGGCTGGGTCTCGCCGGCATTCCGGTCAGTGCGGAGACGATTGCGATATCCACCATCATCACGCTGATGCGCGAAACCGGCGCAAACGTCCATTTGGCGCGGCTCTCCAGCCGACAGGGTGTCGATCTGGTGGGTGCCGCCAAGGCGGAAGGCTTGCCGCTCACCTGCGATGTCGGCATTCATCACCTGCTGCTCACTGATCGCGATATCGGCCACTTCGATTCGCAGTACCGCTTCGCACCTCCGTTGCGCAGCCCCACCGACCGCGATGCGCTGTCGCGCGGTGTAATCGACGGCACCATTGACGCGATCTGCTCCGACCATACACCGGTCGATGACGATGCAAAAAATGTCCCCTTTGGCGAGGCCGAACCCGGTGCCACTGGCTTGGAATTGTTGCTGCCGCTTACGCTCAAGTGGGCCACTCAAGCGAATGTCGATGTGGCCACCGCACTCGGCAAAATCACGGGGTCGCCGGCGGCAATACTCGGTATCAGCGAAGGCAAAATTGTCGCCGGCGTGCCCGCCGACCTATGTATTTTCGATCCCGCCGCCTACTGGGCGGTGACGGCGCAAACGCTGCGCAGCCAAGGCAAGAACACGCCGTGGCTGCGGCGCGAATTGCAGGGTCGCGTGACGCATACGATTGTCAATGGGGTATTGGTGTTCAAAGCATGAATCTGCGCTGCGCGATGAGAATTGCGCTGGGAGCCAAAGCGTAAGCGTGGCGCTGGTGCCAACCGAGATCATCGCCGAACGGATTTTTATCGTGCGCGGGCACAAGGTGATTCTGGATTCCGAGCTGGCTGCGCTCTATGAAGTGCCGACCAAGCAGTTCAACCAGGCCGTGAAACGTAAGCTCGCCAAGTTCCCCGCCGATTTCATGTTCGCGCAAACCGCAGCAGAGTGGGAGGCTTTAAGGTCGCAAATTGTGACCTTAAACACGGGTCGGGGACAGCACCGCAAATACCTGCCGTATGTGTTCACCGAGCACGGTGCCATCATGGC
>JANOKK010000199.1:0-9088 GCA_031419255.1 Betaproteobacteria bacterium | reverse complement strand
CTGCAGGGTGCCATCTGCCGGATCGAGCCATCGCCAAAAAATTCGCGATTGATCTTGATGGCGGGAAAGGCGAATGGGATCGCCGCCGAGGCCATCAAGTGTTCCGCGCGCAACTGGCTTACGCGAATGCCGACGCGCTGGGAGCGGCGCCAGCCCTGCACTTCCGGTGAGGCCTGAAAAAACGCGCAATTCAAACCCGATGAATAACCGGATGCCGTCACCGATACCGCACGCAGCGCGCCGCTATCCACATGCCCGGCGATCTTCGCCAAATCGACATGGTTTTCAATCAGCTTGGTCAACGGAGAATTGTCGAACAGCGAGACGCGGTGATTCTTGGTCAACGCGCCGAACAGGAACGCGGACAGCCATTTGAGGCTGTTGCGCGCGACGCCCGGAAAATCGGTTCGATAGACCTGATCCGGCGTGAACTGGGTCCAGACTTTGATCAGCGTCTCAACGCCCAGCGCGAAATTGTCGGCATGTACCGAGAGTACGGCGGCGTTGATGGCGCCGGCCGAGGTGCCGGTGATGATGGGAAAGGGATTCTCGGTCGGGTGCCCAAGGATTTCAGATAGCGCCTTCAACACGCCGACTTGATACGCCGCGCGTGCGCCGCCACCTTGCAAGACCAGCGCGATGCCCGGATGGCGCGCGTTGCGGTCGGTGCGAACTGGCGTTGCGGCTGGTGTCATGATTGTTGCTCGCCTGTGCGTCGGTCGCTAAAACCGTCAGCGCTGCTGTTGAAGGCCGGTGTCGGGCAGTCGAATGACATTGCCGTCTTCTTGCCGGGCGAATTGCCGGCCCAGCAGGGTATAGACCTGCATTGGACCCTTGCCCTTCACCTGGATTTGCTGCACCTGATCGAAGCGATAACGATTGTGCAAACGGCGGAAGGTCACGATATCGACTTGCGTTTGTCCCGGCTGTGCTTCGGATCCCATGCGGCTCGCAATATTGACGGTGTCGCCCCAGAGATCGTAGCTGAACTTGCGCCGACCGATGACGCCCGCCACTACCGGGCCGGTCGCGATGCCGACTCGCAGACTCAGCTTCTCGCCGTTGGCCGCCGTATATTTTTCGACAAAATCATGCATTTCGATGGTCATGTCTGCCATGGCATCGACGTACTGGTTTGGCCCGCTTCGTAGTCCACCCGCCGCCATGTAGGCGTCACCAATGGTCTTGATTTTTTCGATATTGTATTTTTCCGCGAGCATGTCGAACTCGGAAAATATATTGTTCAGCAATTGCACCGTCTCATTTGGCGACATCTCTTCCGACATGTGCGTGAAGTTCACAATATCGGCGAACATCACCGTCACATCAGCGTGACCATCGGCAATGTTGGTTTCCTGCCGCTTCAAGCGGTCGGCGATCGGCTGCGGCAAGATATTGAGCAACAGACGCTCCGACAAATCCTTCTCGATGGACACGGCCGTAGTTTGCGCATCGACCGCTTCGCGAAGTTTGGTTTTTTCACGCGAAAAATACCAAAGCAGGACATACACCATGGCCGAGATCGAGACAAAATTCAGCACAAAGAATATCGCCACCGTTTTCTGATCGAGCTGTTTGGTATCCCATTGAAGCGCGTAGTCGAAGTAGCCCGACATAGCCGTCATGAAAATATAGGCGATGAACCAGGGCATCGATTCGCGGGTGCCGAGAATCACGATCGCGCCGACCGGCGCGAGCATGGCCCAGAGCGAGACGCCCGACGCATTGACAAAATTGCCGATCGACCATTGCATGATGAACGGCGTGAACAAGAACATGGTCAATTGGGTAATGCAAAAGGAGCCGAGCTTGCGGGTCTTCATGAAGAAGAACATGTTCGCGGCCGACAGGAACAGGAACGCAAGCGGAATCGAGGTCGAGAAGCGTAAACCGAGGCTCCAGTAAATCGACAACCACAGCACCGAGGCCAACGCCATCAACGAAGTCGAAAACAGCAGCATGTCACCGGACAGTTTTTCTTCAGGCGACTCGGCGACTGCCGTGCCTGACACCAGCGCGACGAGTCCGGAAGTTTCAGTCGAGCTTGTCAGATTATCCTTTGCGATCATGCTCTTATGGTGGCTGTAGGGTGACGCAATCGGAGGCAGGGGAATATTAATGGTGACAGGCCGCTATTTGAACCAAACTGAACGACCGCTGCGCGAAATCATCTTCAAATCGACTATTGATGACCGTTTCCCCTGCGCGCGGTGGTCGAAATCATTATGACACAACTGTTTTTGGCGGCGCTTTGAATCGAACCGGACTTAGGGCAGATTGAACGGCCATTGCGATAAAATACCCGATTGAAATTGATATTTTCGGAGATTTTCCATGTCTATGTCGGACCGCGATGGTCTCATTTGGTACGACGGCAAACTCGTGCAATGGCGCGACGCAACCACCCACGTCCTCACCCATTCCCTGCACTATGGTCTGGCAGTATTTGAAGGAGTTCGCGCGTATCAGACGGATCCCGCTTCAAAGCTCGGCACTGCGATTTTTCGTCTGAAGGAACACACCCAGCGTCTGTTCAATTCCGCCAAGATTTATCAGATGGCGATGCCGTACAGTCAGGAGGAGATCATCGAGGCGCAGCGCGAAGTGGTGCGCGTGAACAATCTTGAGAGTTGCTATCTGCGCCCGCTTGCGTTTTACGGCTCGGAAAAAATGGGCGTCTCGCCAAAAGGTGCGAAGGTGCATATCACCATCGCGGCCTGGCCATGGGGTGCGTATCTGGGCGAAGATGGCCTGAAAAAAGGCATCCGCGTCAAGACCTCATCGTTTGCACGTCATCACGTCAACGTGACCATGGCACGCGCCAAAGTGGCATCCACCTACGCGAATTCAATCCTCGCCAACAACGAAGCCACCGATCACGGCTACGATGAAGCGTTGCTGCTGGATACGGAAGGCTACGTGGCCGAAGGTGCTGGCGAAAATTTGTTCATCATCCGCGACGGTAAAATCGCTACGCCGGAATTGACCTCGGCCCTCGATGGCATCACCTGGCGCTCCATCCAGATCATCTGCGCCGATCTCGGTATCCCGGTAGAAGCGCGCAAACTCACGCGCGACGACGTGTATATCGCCGATGAGGCCTTCTTCACCGGCACGGCGGCGGAAGTGACGCCGATTCGCGAATTGGACGGTCGCATCATCGGCGCAGGTTCGCGCGGCCCGATCACGGAGCGCATTCAGGCGGCGTTCTTTGACATCGTCAACGGCCGCAACCCGAAGTACCACCACTGGTTAACGCCAGTCAAATAACGGGATAACGAAATGAGTATCGCCAACCTGACCGGTAGCGAATTGACCTTGCGCGAAATAGCGGTCAGCGCCAAAGATTTGCCGCTGCATTGCCCGATGCCGTCGATGAAACTATGGGATGCGCATCCGCGCGTATTCATCGATGTCGCGGTGACGGGCGAAGCGAAATGCCCGTATTGCGGCACCGTCTACAAACTCACCGGGCCGGTCAAGTCTTCTCACCACTGATGAGGGACGGCAATGTCAGCGTCTGGCATCATTCACCCTCGCCTTTGGGAGAGGGCAGGGGTGAGGGAAAGTTGACACACTGATGCGTATTCTCATCATCGCACCATCGTGGATCGGCGATGCGGTGCTTTCGCAGCCATTGCTGATGCGATTGCGCGCGGCAAATCCTGACGCCATCATCGACGTGCTCGCTCCGGATTGGGTGATGCCGGTATATCAGCGTATGACGGAAGTCGCACAGGTACTCGAAAACCCATTCAGCCATGGCGCGTTGCAATTGGGCGCGCGCCGCACCCTTGGCCATGCATTGCGGCGCGGCGGCTATCAGCGTGTGTATGTGCTGCCGAACACATTTAAGTCCGGGCTCATCGCCTGGTTCGCCAATATCCCGCAGCGAATCGGCTTTCGCGGCGAAATGCGCGGCTGGATTTTGAACGAATGCCGCGACCTCGATGAGACTGCCATGCCGACCATGGCGCAGCGATTTGCGTCGCTCGCAGGTGTGGCCGGCGAGGTGCTTGCAATGCCAATGCCGAACCCGCAGTTGCAGGTTAATACGACTGAGCGCGCTGCGGCGCTTGTGCGCTTGAAGCTTTCACGCGACAAACCCATGGCGGCATTTTGTCCCGGCGCGGAGTATGGCCCCGCCAAACGCTGGCCCACCGCGCACTTTGCGGATCTCGCGAAACAACTCACCGCAAACGGGCAGCAGATTTGGCTGTTTGGCGGCAAGGGCGACAAGGCCATTTGCAACGAGATCGACAAACTCTCGGGCGGCATTTGCACAGTACTGGCGGGCGAAACGCGTCTGGAGGAAGCCATTGACCTGCTGAGCCTCGCCAAGCAAGTCGTCACCAACGATTCCGGACTCATGCACATTGCCTGTGCGGTGGGTGTGCCGGTGGTGGCACTTTATGGCTCGTCCTCGCCTGCATTCACGCCACCACTCTCGGAGCGTGCGCGCATCATTACACTCAATGTCGAATGCAGTCCGTGCTTTGAACGCGTTTGTCCGCTCGGGCACTTCAAGTGCATGAATGAACTCGCGCCGGAAATGGTCGCGCAACAAATTTCAATATGATCGGCGCATAATTCGAGCCGGTTTTTGTGAATTACGGAGCCACAATATGAATCACCTGTTTGCAACACTACTGTTCTCTTCGATCGGCATCGGCAACGCTTTAGCGTCCACGCCCGACCACGACGCCTATGTCGATTCCGTCAAGCAGTGGCGTGATCGCGCCGAGCAAGGCTTGAAGCGCGACAACGGCTGGCTCACGCTTGCCGGTCGATTTCAGATGAAGCCGGGCGTAAACACCTTCGGCACGGGCGCGGACAACGACATCGTGTTTCCGCCTGCGCTAAAAGGCACCGGCCCGACCCGGCTTGGCACGTTAGTCGTCGACAAGGATGCGGGCCGCGTTACATTGAAACTGGCCGATGGCGTCAGCATGGCAAGCGACGGCAAACCATTCAACGGCGAACGCGCGATGGGCGTCTCGACCGAAAAACGCGATTGGATAACAATGGGCCGCATCGCGATGCATATCATCCAGCGCGAGGATCGTTTTATCCTGCGTCTCGCCGACAATGAGTCACTGGTGCGCAAGAATTTTCCGGGACGCCTCTGGTATGCGGTCAACAATAAATACAACGTTGACGCAACTTTCACCGCATATCCGCCGGGCCGGAAAATCGCGATCGTCAATGTGATCGATGAAGTGAGCGACGAGCCCTGCCCCGGCTATGTCGAATTCAAACTCAACGGCGTCAAACACAAACTCGATGTGGTGGGCGACGACGCCGACGGAATGTTTTTTGTCATCCGCGACGGCACCTCGGGCAAGACCACCTATCGGCCATCACGTTTCCTGTACGTGAAAAACAAACCGAAGCCGGGTGTTTCGTTCAAGCTCGATTTCAACCAAGCCTACAATCCGCCCTGCGCGTTTTCCGAATTCACGACCTGCCCATTGCCGCCGGAGCAGAACATCATGAAAACGCCGATCGAAGCGGGCGAAAAATACCGGAAACTTGGCTAAATTTTTCCGCCGTGCGTGCTGACATTTGCGATCCGCACAATGTTGCTGCGGTTCAACGGTTCCGAGGCGCGTTGCGTAGTCTGGGTGCGACACTCGCGGAAAAGTATTGGGGCGTCGGCGTCAATCACTATCGTTTGAAAATCGGCGGCGAGACTTTGTCGATATTCAGCGATGCATGGTCGGTCGATATCGATGGGCCGGACCAATTGGTTCTGCGTGTGTTGCGGGAGTTTGAAAATACGCCCGCATGTCGTGACCCGGTGAAGGGATTAGCGTGACGGCTGAGGCCGGTTCGACTTCACATATTTCCCGTCGAACGAAGTCTTCCAGGTCTTGCCGCCATCTGCCGAGACGCGCCAATGCTGGCGAACCGAACCATCCGCATTCGGCGTCCAGCTGATTTCATTGATGGCGTTGCGATCAAGTTTTCCCGGCATGTCGCGATCCGATAGCGTCATGCTGCCGCCCTCGAACTTGCCGTCCATCATCAACAGAGTGCCGGTTCCGTCGACCCAAGTTTGATGCCAGACTTTTCGGCGCGCATCGTAGGTGTTGAAACTTTCGCCGACAAAACCGCCGCGGCCTTTCCAGAATTCGTGCAGCACGCAGCCGTTGAGTTCCGGCTTGATCAGATTGGTGTCGGCGGGTTTGCCATCGGGATTGGTCACGTCCCAGTCGCCAATCCAGAAATCGAATTGACGATTTTCGGCGGCGATGCAGGGTACCGGACGCGGTGCAGCGGGTGGAGGTGCCGTGGGTGCGGCGGCGGGCACCGATGGAGCGGACGTTTGCGCGTTACCCGCCACGGCAAACAACATGGGAAGTACGCCAATCCGCGCCCATTTCAACACTTGTTTTATGTGATGCATCGCCACTCCCATGAAAGACTTCAATCATTAAGCGGCGAGCATTCTCCTCACCGTGGCGACAGTTCGCGACAATTGGCTACGTCTGGTGAGTGGCTTTCGGCAAGCTCAGGTCTTCCGGCGTATCGATATCCGCAAGCACGCCGGAGTCCGCCACCGGCAAATAGACGATCCGTCGCGGGTCGGCAGCGGCGACCACGCCGCGTGCACCCTGATCGCCGCGCAACGCCAATAATTCATCGCGATATTCCTTCGCAAATGCAACCGGGTGGCCGCGCGCGCCATTGAATGTCGGGATGACTATTCCCGCGCTGGATTCGAGCGTCTCGCACACCCGCGTGATGGTTTGCGGCAACACGTGCGGCATATCGCCAAGCGCGATCAACCAGCCCGCCGCATCCGCGCTTGCGCGAATGCCAGCGGCAATGCTCGATCCCATGCCGTTTTCAGCTTCTACATTCACGGTCACCTCGCTCCCGCATTGCTCCAACACCTTGATCAATGCCGCATCTTCACCGACGACGGCAATCACATTGCTTCGGCCCATTGCGTCAAACAAATTTTGCGTGGCGGCCTCGACAACACATCGCCCGTCGGGCAAACGTGCCAGCAGTTTTTGCGAACCAAAACGCCGCGCGAAACCAGCGGCCAGCAATATCGCTTTCATCCCGAAAAAGAATCAGGCGGCGCAGCTATCCGCGTTGGATGCGGCGCGCGCCAGCACCACACCATTGCGTGCCGCCACCAACTCCGCAAGTATCGCAATCGCAATCTCGGGTGGTGTGCGGCTGCCGATACCCAATCCGACCGGGCCATGCAAGCGCGCAACTTGCGCGTCGGTAAGATCAAACTCCCGCAGCCGCGCGCGTCGTTCCAACGATGTTTTCTTCGAACCGACCGCGCCGATGTAGAACGCAGGCGTTTTCAACGCTTCCATCAGCGCCATGTCGTCGAGTTTGGGATCGTGCGAAACGGTGATGATCACTGTATGCCCGTCGGGTTTGAACGCGATCACGGCGTCGTCGGGCATGCCATCGACAAACACACTGCCGGGCACCCGCCAGGCGGTGTGATATTCCTCGCGCGGATCGCACACGAATACCTGAAAATCGAGCGTCGCGGCAAGCTCGGCGAGATAACGCGCGATCTCGGAGGCACCAATGATCAGCATGCGCCAGCGCGGCCCGTGGATACAGGTAAATTCGAATTCGTCGCGCATGGTTTCATCGGTGGGTGAGGCGAGCCGATAGGTCCAGCCCCCATGCGAGAGATTGACCACTCGCGCGAACACTTCTCCCGCCGAAATTTTCGCAAACAACGTATCCAACCGCAGGATATCCAGCGCCGCTTCGATCACGACTTCAAGTTGCCCGCCGCACGGCAGCCCGAAGCGCCGCGCCTCTTCCGCGCTGACCCCGTAGCTTTGCAAAATGGGCGTTGTGCCGATGAATTCCTCGCGCCGCGCGACCAAATCATCCTCGATGCATCCCCCCGATACGGAGCCGACAACAATGCCGTCATCACGCATCGCCATCAATGAACCCGGCGGGCGCGGACTTGCGCCAAACGTCTGCGTGACCGTCACCAGCCAGAGCTTGCGTCCTTCTTCAAGCCACGTGCGGGAATGTTTAAGAACTTCGAGGTCGAGAGATTGCATATTTTCTATTTCAATGATGCGTCGATGCTCGAACTCGCGCGACTCGTTGATGACAACGGGATCGCGGACACCGTCCCTTTGCTTCGTGATTTGCTCAATTTGAAATGCTCGTACACCGCATTCTGGTATTCATCGAAATAACTCGCCGTGAGGTTGTGGTGCGAGCCTCTTTCCGCGCGCAGGAATCGCTTCGGCGCTTCGGCAGCCGCGAACAATCTTTCGCCCATCGAGAACGGCACGATCTCATCATTCGTGCCATGCGCAAACAGGATCGGCATGTTCACCCGCTTGACGCGCTCGATCGTGTCGAATCGCTGCGTGACCAGAAAACCGACCGGCAAGAATCCCCAGCGCGTCTCCTTGATCATGTCGGGAACCGAGGTGAACGCGCCTTCGAGTATCAAGCCAGAAGCATCGGACGCTTTCAGCGCCAGATGAGTGGCCATGGCACCGCCCAGCGAATGGCCAAAAATGAACCGCTTCGATCGCGGCGCGAGCCGGGCCAAGTGCGCCCACGCGGCCTCGACATCTTCATTCGCACTCGCCTCGCTCGGTGCGACGCCGTTGTGCGCCACACTCTTGCCGAAACCGCGGTAGTCGATCGCCAACACCGAAAATCCCATCTTGTTCCAGCGCGGAATGCGCGTCACGCTGCCGGTCAGATTCCAGCGCGCGCCGTGCAAATAAAGCAACACAGGCGCGTCGGGATTTTCCACCGGCGACCACCACGCGTGCATTTTTTCACCGTTTTTCCCGACAGGAATCCATTGCTCCTGGAACTCGGCGGGCGGCCCGCGATAGCCGCGCCACTCGCCCTGCACCGGATTGAAAATCCATTCGCCTTGCTTGGTCTCGATATAGGCGCAGCTGGCAATGAAAGTCAACGCGACGATCACGGCGAACGTGCGCAGGACAGACGGGGAAAAGAGACGGCGGTTCATAGGGCGATAGTGTAATTCATGGCATTGTTGTCGGCTCCGTATCGGGGGGATGCATCGAGGATGATTTGGTCGCGCGGCGCGAGG
>JANOKK010000198.1:0-2853 GCA_031419255.1 Betaproteobacteria bacterium | reverse complement strand
ACTGGCGGCCTGCGAACATTTATTGCCATCAGGACATCAGAGTCTCGGCACACACCTTGATGTCACCCACATCGCCGCGACTCCGGTGGGCATGCGCGTGACGGCGACCGCGAAAGTGCTTTCGGTCGAAGGCCGCACTATCAGGTTTCGCCTTGAAGCGCGCGATGAGCGCGATCTCATCGGTGAGGGAACGCATGAACGCGTAGTGGTGAACGTCGCAAAATTTGATTTGCGGGTGAAAGAAAAAACCGCTCTGATCGCAATCGCGCCCAAGCCGTGATGCGCAGCGCCGCTAACGCGCGGCGACCAATGATTGTTTCGACAATGCCGCGCGGATTGCTGGCAGTGCCTCGCGCGCAGCGGCTTCACCGCGCTGAATGCACATTCGCCGGTACGCCTCGCTGATACTCGCGTAGTAACCGAGATCAGGATGGATCATTACGTCTGCGTACAGCGACTGCTTCGCGACTTTGGCGGCGCGTGCGCGGTCGCGAATGGCCCAGTCGCTCGGCGCTGATGCGGGAATCGCCTGTACATATGCAGAGACATCTACTGCGATCACAACGGTTGAGCCCAAATCGCGCGCGACCTTCACCGGCACCGGTTCGGCTTCGTCACCATCGTGATATTCCACGCCGCGAATGCTGACCGGCGCAAACCGTCCGGGCATAGCACTCGATGCCCGGATTGCGGCAGCGGTGTCGCCACGATTGAAAACGACCAGCGAATTGTCGTGACGCAGGGCGGCGGTCACCGCCAGTTTTCTTTTGAACCCATCCAGCGGTTTGCCGCCGGTTCGTTCATTGATGAATTTTTCGATCGCGCCGCCGTCACCCGCAAAGCCGGATGTCGTGACGCCGATGAAACGTTTTACATCGAGATCAAGTGCAATTTTCTCGATCTCAGCCGCAGGCACGCGGTTCGCATAGAGTGCGCCGATCATGGCACCGACACTGGTGCCGACCACCAGATCGGCTTCGATCCCATTGGCCTCCAGCACTTTCAGCACGCCGATGTGCGCGAAACCGCGCGGCCCGCCACCGCCCAGCACCAGCGCCACGCGCGTGCGTTGCGTGGCGGTGTAGGCTTCGAATTTCGGTGCGTTAGGGCCATTGTATTCGGCGATGCCACCGACGCAGCCCACCAACAAGACAGCGACCAACATACCGGCGATCGCAATAGGCAACTTGCGCGTCGCGACGATTGAACGCATAGTGGCGGACAAATTTTTCATCGCCAGAATTTACCATGCCCAACATAAGCAACCAATACGACGCCCTCATCATCGGTGGCGGCCACAACGGTCTGGTGTGCGCCTGCTATCTCGCCGCGAAGGGGCTGAAGGTGCGCGTCCTTGAGCGCCGCGCGGTCGTCGGCGGTGCGGCGGTGACGGAAGAATTTCATCCCGGATATCGCAATTCGTCGGCCAGCTACACCGTGAGTTTGCTGAATCCAAAAATCATCCGCGATCTGAATCTCGCTGCACATGGCTTGAAAATTGTCGAGCGACCGTTCGCCAATTTTTTGCCATTAAATGATCGCGAATATCTGAAAGTCGGCGGTGGGTTCGAGGCCACGCGCGCCGAAGTGGCCCGGTTTTCCCAACGCGACGCGGACAATTTACCCCGCTATTTCGCCATGCTCGATCAGGTCGCCGCAGTGTTGAAAGATTTGCTGCTGGAAACCCCGCCGAATGTCGGCGGCGGCATCGCGGACTTGTTGCAAGCGTGGAAAGCGGGACGCCGATTCAAGGCACTCGACATGGCCGCACGACGCGATGTGCTGGATTTATTCACGAAAAGCGCGGGCGACGTTCTAGATCAATATTTCGAGTCTGACCCGATCAAGGCGTGTTTTGGATTCGATAGCGTCGTCGGTAATTTCGCTTCACCTTACACGCCCGGTTCGGCCTATGTTTTGCTGCATCACGTTTTTGGCGAGGTCAACGGCAAGCCGGGTGTTTGGGGGCATGCCATCGGCGGCATGGGCGCGATCACACAGGCGATGGCGACGGAGGCGCGCGCGCGCGGCGTAGAAATTTCACTCGACGCCGCCGTGGCGCGGGTGGATGTGGCGGACGGCATCGCGCAGGGCGTACAGCTTGCCGACGGCACGCACATCACAGCAAAACGGATCGTGTCGAATTTGCATCCGAAACTTTTATTTGAGTCCCTCTTGCAATCGACCGAAGTACCTGACGAATTCTGCCGGCGCATCGCCGCCTACAAATCTGGTTCGGGCACGTTTCGCATGAATGTCGCGTTGTCGGAATTGCCACGTTTTACCTGTTTGCCGGGAAACGGGCCGCACTTGTCTTCCGGCATCATCATGGCACCCACGCTCAACTACATGGAGCAGGCATTTTTCGACGCGAAAACGCACGGCTGGTCGAAAAATCCGATCGTTGAAATTCTGATTCCCAGTATCGTCGATGACACGCTGGCACCGCCCGGCAAACACGTCGCCAGTTTGTTTTGCCAGCATGTTTCGCCGACGCTATCAGGCGGTAGAGGATGGGACGATCATCGCGATGAAGTGGCCGATCTGATGATCGCTACCGTCACGAAATTCGCACCGAATTTCAAGGCCAGCGTGATCGCGCGGCAGATCCATTCACCGCTTGATCTGGAGCGAAAATTCGGCCTGATCGGCGGCGATATTTTTCACGGCGCATTGTCGCTCGATCAATTGTTCAGCGCGCGTCCGGTGCTGGGTTACGGCAATTACCGCACACCCATTAAGGGGCTTTACCAATGCGGCGCGGGAACGCATCCCGGCGGCGGCGTGACAGGAATCCCGGGCCACAATGCTGCGCGGGAGATTTTGCGGGATCGCTGATTCCAATTCTCAATC
>JANOKK010000197.1:0-1516 GCA_031419255.1 Betaproteobacteria bacterium | reverse complement strand
GCCAAACGTGCGAGACGAACGCGAGTAGTTTGCCGTCGGCAAACCACTTGATTGCCGAGACGCCCGTCGCGAGATGGGTGAGCCGCCGCGCTTCGCCGCCATCCGGCGCGATCAAGTAGATTTGCGGTTCCTCATCGGCGTCTTTTCCTTCGCCTCTCTTCGCCACAAACGCAATCGTTGAACCATCCGGCGACCAGCGCGGCTGCCCGTCCTTCTCGCCGCACTGGGTGAGCGGCCTCGCATCGCCACCAAAGGTCGAGAGCAGCCACAGGTGCGAGGCCCCCTTGTTTTCCTTCATATCGAAGCGGGTCAAGGCGACGCAGGCCTGCGAACCATCTGGCGACAACGACGGTGAGGAAAGCCGCTGGATTTTCCACAAGTCTTCTACGGTGAGCTGGCTGTTTTTCCGGGACATGTTGGCGCTGCCTTATGAATGGGACACAAGATTGTGCGTTGCCCGCACAATGAATGCAAGAACCAACACTGGCGAGGCGTTTGGAGCATTTTGCCCCGAAAAACCGCACTAATGCTTGACATTCCGATTTTGGAATATTGGTTCAACGGTGTAGCGCATCGGGCTCCCTTTCAAGGGAGTGCGAATTTAGCAGCCGGACTGAACGCCAAATTTGCGCAGCAAAGATTCCATCAGACACCACTTGGTTATACCGCTCTGCAATAAATTGGCACCGACAAAGGCGGTGAATGCGAGCCACCATTCATTTATGAAAACCGGGCTGCCGGGAACCCCAAACGCAAGCGAAAGCAAAATAAAAAGGCCCGCGACAAGGCGAACAACTCTCCATGTGGTCATGTCATTTCTCTTTCAGGTAGTGAGACTGCAGAAACACCAAGCCGTTTCCGGTAGGCGATGAAATACAACAACGGAATCACCACCAAAGTCAGCACGGTGGAGACAAAAATGCCGAATATGAGCGAGATGGCAAGGCCATTGAAAATCGGGTCGTCGAGAATGAAAAAAGCACCCATCATCGCGGCGACGCCAGTGAGCAGAATCGGCTGCGCGCGGGTGATGGCCGATTGCACCACGGCGTCCTTGAACGCCACACCATTGCGCACCTGCAAGTTAATAAAATCGACCAGGAGAATTGAATTGCGGACGATGATGCCCGCCAGCGCAATCATGCCGATCATGCTGGTGGCGGTGTAGGGTGCGCCGAGCAACGCGTGCCCTGGCATGACACCAACAATGGTCAAGGGAATCGGCGCCATGATGATGAGCGGTGTGAGATACGAGCCGAATTGCGCGACCACCAGCAGGTAGATCAGGATCAGGCCGACCGCGTAAGCAGCGCCCATGTCGCGAAAGGTTTCATAGGTGATCTGCCACTCGCCGTCCCACTTCACCGCGTAGTCGCGGTATGCGTCTTCCGGCTGGACGATGAAATATTCTTTTATGGCACCACCACCGGGCGTGACGATCGCGTTGATTTCCGCGCGCATCGCAAACATGCCATAGAGCGGGCTATCCACTTTGCCGGCCATGTCGCCGACAACG
>JANOKK010000196.1:0-1351 GCA_031419255.1 Betaproteobacteria bacterium | reverse complement strand
GATCCTTCGCTACGCTCAGGATGACAATATCCTTTTGACCATCAAGCCGAAAATTTGCGCGTATGCACCTGCGCGGGGGACAGGCTGGTTTTTGACCCGCGTAGCGGCATTGCGTAACGTTGGGGCGTTTGCGTGTGCGCTTTCATCCCGATTAATCCGGTTACCTCAGTGGCAAAAAAATAGGACCACGTTATGACCGCCACCCGTCGCATTGGCGAGGTGATCCTTAGCGTCGAACACGTCTCCCTCGCCTTCGGCGGCGTACAGGCGTTGTCGCAGGTGAGTTTCGATGTGCGCGAACATGAGGTGCGCGCCATCATCGGCCCCAATGGCGCGGGCAAGAGTTCGATGTTGAACATCATCAACGGCGTCTATCATCCGCAAGCCGGCACTATCACCTTTCGCGGCGAAAAGCGCGAGCGGATGGACCCGCATCAGGTCGCTTCGCAAGGCGTGGCGCGCACGTTTCAGTCGCTGGCGTTGTTCAAAGGAATGAGCGTGCTCGACAATCTGATGACGGGCCGCAACCTGAAAATGAAGTCCAATATTTTTCAGCAGGCATTCTACTGGGGTGCGGCGGAAAAAGAGGAGCTTTTACACCGCGAGCGCGTGGAGCACATCATCGATTTTCTTGAGATTCAATCGATACGCAAGACGCCGGTTGGGCGGCTGCCGTATGGATTGCAGAAACGCGTCGATCTCGGGCGCGCGCTGGCGATGGAGCCGACATTGTTGTTGCTCGATGAGCCGATGGCCGGCATGAATGTCGAGGAAAAGCAGGACATGTGCCGCTTCGTACTCGATGTCAACGACGAATTTGGCACCACCATCGTTTTAATCGAACACGACATGGGTGTGGTCATGGATATTTCCGATCGCGTGGTGGTGCTCGACTACGGCAAGAAAATCGGCGATGGCACGCCCGATGAGGTGCGCGACAATCAGGCGGTGATCGACGCCTATTTGGGTGTTGAACACGCTGGAATCGAGCACGCATGACTCTCAAAAATCTCAAGAAAAATTGGCCGGTCGTCGCTCTCGCGGCGTTGTCGGTGGCGGGCCTGGCCGCGCCGCTCACACAGGAATCGACCGCTCTCGGTTTCTACATTGAGGTACTGCTCGGCGGCCTGATGGCGGGCGTGCTTTATTCGCTGGTGGCCCTCGGTTTCGTGCTCATCTACAAGGCTTCCGGCGTGTTCAATTTTGCGCAGGGCGCGATGGTGCTGTTTGCCGCACTGTCGATGGCGCGGCTTGCCGAATGGCTGCCAGCGTGGATCGGTATTCCGGCCGGTTGGACAGCGCTCTCGCTCGCGATGCTGCTCACCGTCGGCATCATGATCGTGCTCGCCAA
>JANOKK010000195.1:0-2420 GCA_031419255.1 Betaproteobacteria bacterium | reverse complement strand
GGTGAAGGTTGCCCGTGGCAACCCGTAGGATGGGTGGAGCGTAGCGATACCCATCGTTTTTTGTGCACGGTAAAGTCGGGTATCGCGACGCTCCACCCATCCTACGGCGCTGAAGAGGGATGGCCGTTGCAGGCGTTTTCCGCAGCCCCTCACCCATCGGTGTTGCGCATCCAATCGGCCGTCTGGAAAAAAGATTGCGCGAGTCGTTTACGCAAACTTTCCTCCAAGCCAATATCACTCATCGCGCGCGTCATGCAGTGTAGCCACTGATCGCGCTCGGCGGTGGCGATGGCATACGGCAAGTGCCGTGCGCGCAAACGCGGGTGACCGAATTCCTGCTCGTATAAAGGCGGCCCACCCATCCAGCCCATGAGAAATTTATATAGTTTCTCGCGTGAGCCATCGAGGGTCACCGGGTGCAATTTTCGTATGCCAAAGTAGTCCGGGTCTTCGTCCATCAAGTCGTAAAAACGAGTCGCCAATTGCCGCACAGCAGGTTCGCCGCCGGCGAGATCGTAGGGTGTAAGCGGGTGGCGGGGTTCTTCGATTTGCATCCACGCATTGTAGCGACCACGAGACTGGAAATAGATAAATTGCCACAGATGAACACGGATGAACGCAGATAAAACTGCGTCGGCGAATTAATTACCCTTGAACTATCTGTGTGAGATATCCGTGTTTATCTGTGTTCAACTGTGGCAAAAATCGCTTTTAGCCGTTCTCCGTGCTCCTCCACCACTGGCATAATGCGAAATATTCCAAAAAAGCCTCATGAAAAAGTACCTCGCGCTCAAAATAGATGTCGATACATTGAAGGGAACCAGGGTCGGCGTGCCGGCTCTTGTCGCCACGCTGAAAAAACATCAGGCGGGTGCCACGTTCCTGTTCAGCCTCGGGCCGGATCACACCGGCCGCGCCATCAGGCGCGTGTTCCGCAAAGGTTTCCTCGGCAAAGTGAAACGCACGTCGGTGGTGTCGCATTACGGCTTTCCGACCTTGCTGTACGGCACGTTGTTGCCCGGGCCGGATATCGGCAGTCGTTGTGGCGACATCATGCGAAATACCCGCGATGAAGGCTTCGAAGTCGGGATTCATACCTGGGATCACGTCAAATGGCAGGATGGCGCGGCGAATGGAGACGCGGCGTGGACGCGCAGGCAAATGCTGCTGGCTCAGGATCGCTTCACCGATATTTTCAAAACACCGGCGCGCACCCATGGCGCGGCGGGGTGGCAAATGTCCAGGCATGCGTTGCGCCTCACCGAGGAGTTGGGCTTCGATTATTGTTCCGACGGCCGCGCCGCATGGCACCAGGGCACGCCGCACTTTCCGGTGGTTAACGCAGAAATTATCGATTGCCCGCAGTTGCCCACCACCTTGCCGACGCTCGACGAATTGGTCGGCATCGACGGTTGCACCGAGGAAAATGTCGATCAACGCATCTTAAGGCTGACCGAAACATCACCGCCGCCCATTGAGCACGCCCGCGTTCCGATGGCCGCGCATGTTTTCACGCTGCATGCAGAGTTGGAAGGCATGCGACTCAAACCAATTTTCGAAAAAATGCTTTCCGGCTGGAAAGCACAAGGCTATGAATTGGTCGCCACCGAATCGCTGCATCGGAATCTCGATCGCACACACCTCCCTTATTTCGAGGCCAGTGCCGGGGCACTACCAGGCAGGAGCGGAAGTTTAATGCTTCAGGGAAAACCATTCTTGCCGGCAGCGGCGGAAGCAGCGTAAGCTCATCACTGTACTTGGCCGTTTGATTCTGGAGACCTGCATGCCCACACCTGTCGCCGATTTTGAAGTCGCCGCCACCGGCAACCAACGCTTCGCCAGCGCCGCGTTTCGCGGACATCGCTATGTGCTTTATTTCTATCCAAAGGACGACACTCCCGGCTGCACACTGGAAGGCCAGCAATTCGGCGATCGGCACAAAGCGTTTCAACAAGCCGGCGTGATGGTATTCGGGGTTTCGCGCGATACCGTTGCCAGCCACGAGAAATTCAAGGCGAAAATGAATTTTCCGTTCGATCTGTTGTCCGACAGCAATGAGGACATGTGCAGAATTTTCGATGTCATCAAGGAAAAAAATATGTACGACAAGAAAGTGATGGGCATTCAGCGCTCGACTTTCATCATCAACCGCGACGGCTCGATTGCGCGGGAGTGGCGCGGCGTCAAAGTCGACGGCCATGCGCTTGAAGTATTGAGCGTCGTAAAATCCATGTCATAATGAAGTCAACAAAAAGCACGCCACTTCATTGATACCAAAATTCCCGATAAACCCTTTTGAGGCTCACTGCCTCAAGAGGGTTTTTCACTTTTCTGGGCAGCATGAATCTACTGCGCGGTCGCATTTCACGCCTGTGGTGCTCGGCGGGCACAAGCCCGCGTCCGCTCCTCGACGCGAACTG
>JANOKK010000194.1:0-6065 GCA_031419255.1 Betaproteobacteria bacterium | reverse complement strand
CATGCCCCGCCGCGCCCGTCTTGCCCTCCCCGGAATTCCCTGGCACATCATCCGGCGCGGCAATAACCGCTCGGTCTGCTTCCTCGCCGAAGAGGATTACCAGTTCTACCTGCATTACTTAAAAGAATTCGCCGACAAGTTTGGTTGCGCCGTCCACGCCTACGTGTTGATGACCAACCACGTGCATTTGCTTCTCACGCCAGCGCAGGAAGACAGTGCAGGACTGATGATGAAACACCTCGGGCAACGCTACGTGCAATACGTCAATCGCACATACAAGCGCAGCGGCACGTTGTGGGAGGGTCGCTTTCGCTCGTGTCTCACGCAATCGGAAGAATACGTGCTGGCTTGCTATCGCTATATCGAACTCAATCCGGTTCGCGCGGGAATGGTGATGCGACCGCAGGACTATCGCTGGACGAGTTACCACGCGAACGGCCTCGGCAAGGCCAACGCGTTGCTGACGCCACAGAATGAGTATCGGCGGCTCGGCAAGAATGACGACGCGCGGCGGGAGGCCTACCGCGCCTTATTCAAGGCGCATTTGGAGCCGGAAATGGTCGATGAAATCCGCGGCGCGACCAATGGCAACTTTGCACTGGGCGGGACGCGATTTCAGAAACAGATTGAAGCGGCGCTGGGACGACGGGTGGTGCGCGGCGCGTCGGGGCGGCCACGGAGTGTCAACGCGGATGACGCGACGCAACTGATTTGACGTAAACGAAGCGAATAGCAGCGTTCTTTGGATGGAAATTCAAGCACGCAGGTTCGCCTATTTCCTACGCTCAAAATTTGCTATGTTCGAGGCGCTGGACTACCTTAGTGTTTGTTGCGGTCGCAGGAATTGATGGAAACAAAGTTCGAGCGCAGATCGCCATTTGGCGGGCAAATCGACCGCTTTTTGCCCGGAAACCCGCGCCAGTATTGGACTTTTGCTAAAATGTCGTTGCCTTTGTCATCTGCTGGCACCTCTTCGCGCGTTGATACGCCTCAAGACCGCTCGCCGCGCAATGAGTAAAATACCGGCGAAACACCTCGCACACGGTCACACCATCTTTTCCATTGGAGCCATCATGAAAATTCGCAGCGTCTTCATCGCAATTGCCGCCATGCTGTTGAGCAGCCACGCGCAGGCACAAGCCTACCCCACCAAACCCATTACGATGATCGTGCCGTTCGCGGCGGGCGGGCCGACCGATACGGTGGCGCGTTCGGTTGCGGCGATCATGTCGAAGTCACTCGGCCAAACGGTCATCGTCGAAAACGCCGGCGGTGCCGGCGGCAATATCGGCAATGAAAAAGTCGCCAAGGCAGCACCGGATGGCTACACCACGCTACTGATGCACATTGGCATTTCGACCAGCCCGTCGCTCTATCGCAACCTGCGCTACAACGCGGTCAATGATCTTGAGCCGATCGGCATGGTGACCACCGTGCCGATGACGATCATCGCGAAAAAAGACTTTCCGCCGAACACCATGAAAGAGTTGATCGCGTATGTGAAGGCCAACAAGGACAAGGTCTCTTACGCCAACGCCGGCATCGGTGCGGCGTCACATTTGTGTGGGATGCTTTTCATGAGCGCCATTGAAACCGACATTTTGACGGTGCCCTACAAAGGCACGGCACCCGCGATGACCGACCTGCTCGGCGGCCAGGTCGATTTCATGTGCGACCAGTCGACCAACACGACCTCGCAAATCAAAGGCGGCAAGGTGAAAGTCTATGGCGTCACCAGCAAGACCCGCGTGGCGTCTCTGCCGGATGTGCCGACCATGGACGAAGCCGGTTTCAAAGGATTTGAAGTCGGTATCTGGCACGGTTTCTGGGCGCCGAAAGGCACGCCGAAGCCCATTATCGACAAACTCAATGCGGCATTGAATGATGCATTGAACGATGCGGATCTGAACAAGAAATTTGCGGATCTCGGTACCGCGCCAGAGCCGGTTGAGCGCCGCAAACCTGAGGTGCTGCGCGCGCATCTGTTGGCCGAAATAGCCAAGTGGGCACCGATCATCAAGAAGGCCGGGGTTTACGCCGATTGATGGCGACGTTTTGAAAGCCACGTTTCATACAAAACGCCCGGAATATCCGGGCGTTTTCATTGGTGCAATGGGACGCACACTTTCCCGCTAAACTCACACCATGCCGAAAAAACCTTTCACTCAGAACACCATCGCAATGGTGTACGACTTCGATGGCACGCTCTCGCCGCAGCCGATGCAGGAATACACAGTGCTGCCGAAATTCGGCATCGAGCCGGAAGCGTTCTGGGCAAAGGTGCATAAAGAAGCGACCGAGACCGGATCGGATTCGATGCTGGTGTACATGCGCCTGATGATGGAAATGCTCTACAAGAACGACGACGTGCGCATCACCCGCGCGGATTTTGCGGCGATGGCAAAACAGATCAAATATTTTCCCGGCGTCGAGGAATGGTTTCCACGCATCAACGCCTACGTGAAAAAGCGCGGCGCGGGGGCCGTGAATGTGCATCACTACATCATCTCGGCAGGACAAAAGGAAATCCTTGAGGGCGTCTCGATCCAGAAATATTTCAAGCAAATTTACGCCTCCGAATATCACTTCAATCAATACGGCATCGCCAATTTTCCGAAGCTGTTGATCACCGATACGTCCAAGACCCAGTTCCTGTTTCGCATCAACAAGGGCAAGGAAACGCTGGCGGAATCGATCAACGAGCATATGCCGGAGGGCGAGCGGCCGATTCCGTTTTCGAACATCATTTACATTGGTGACGGCATGACCGATGTGCCTTCAATGGCGCTGACGACCAAGAGTGGCGGGCACTCGCTCGCGGTGTATAACCCGAAGCTCGCAAAGAGCAAGAAAACCTGTGTCGGGCTACTGGATGCGGGGCGCGTCGATTTCATTGCGCCGGCCGATTATCGCGAAGGCGCCAAACTTGCCAAGCGCGTGCAATTGCTGCTCGATTCGGTGATCGCGGGGATTGCGTATGCGGCGGAGGTGGCTTTGTGTCGGGCGGAGAATGCGGATTGAACGGGGTATTTTGGCTTTGCAAACTCGTGTTCTAGCGATGTTACGTTGCATGGAATGTTGATGTGAGGCCGCTCGCATTTCAATTGTTGCGTGAACTTTCGCACGAGCGTTTTATCTCCGGCGTGCGCCTCGCGGAAAAATTCGGTGTCTCGCGTAGTGTGGTGTCAAACGCGCTGCACGAGGCGGGCGAGGCGGGCGTCGAAATATTCAGCCTCACGCGGCGCGGCTATCGACTTGCGCAACCGATCGATTTGCTCGATGTCGATCGCATTCGCGCACAACTGGGCGCATTGTCGAATCGAGTGGATGTGGAGGCGATCGAGACCATCGATTCGACCAATACCGAAATGATGAAACGCGCCATCGCCGGTGCGCCGTCGGGTGCGGCGCTGGCGGCGGAAATTCAGACCGAGGGTCGCGGGCGACGCGGTCGGGTCTGGCAATCCGCGTTGGGCGCATCACTCACGTTTTCATTGCTGTGGCGATTCCGGAAAGGGGCGGCGCAATTGGGCGGATTGTCGCTGGTAGTGGGCCTCGCCATATTGCGGGCATTGCATCAACTTGGAATCGGCAAAAATACCGTTCAACTCAAATGGCCTAACGATGTCGTTGTCGGTGCGCGGAAACTGGCGGGCGTGTTGATTGAGAGTCAAGGCGACATGCTCGGCCCGACGGCGGTGGTGATCGGTATTGGCATCAACATTGATTTACCGGTGCATGTCATCGCGCGCATCGATCAACCGGTCACCGATGTGCATAGTGTCGCGGGCGAAACCGTTTCACGCAATCGATTGTTGGCGGAAGTGTTGCGCCAGTTAATTATCATGCTCGCTGATTTTGACGCGGATGGATTTGCGCCATTCAAGGATGAGTGGACGCACGCGCATGCGCTTCACCAGCAGCCGGTGCGGGTGATCAATGGTGATGGCGGCATTGTCGATGCCAACGTGCGTGGTGTGGCCGATGACGGCACGCTGGTCATACATTATGACGGTCGCGATCGATTGTTGGCGTCAGGTGAAGTCAGCTTGCGTATGTTGCGTGGCGCATAGCATGAATGAGACAGTGCGGTCGCGAATTCTCGCCGTCGACGCCGGAAACACGCGCGTCAAATGGGGCATTCACGACGGTCAGGAATGGTTCATGCGCGCGTCCTTCGCCACCACCGCGCGTGAAGAAACGGCGTTCAGCCATTTGCCGCCCGATCCGCAGGTGGATCGCATCATCGTCTCGAACGTCGCCGGCAAACTGGTGGGTGAGCGCATCAAAGACGCACTCTATCGCCTGGGTCAACCGATCGAATTCATCCAATCAAAAGTCGAGCAGTGCGGCGTGACCAGCCGCTACGACGCGCCCGACGCGCTGGGCACGGATCGCTGGACTGCGCTGATCGCAGCGTTTAATTCAACTGCAACCGCCGCATCACCGCAACAAGCACCTCAGCCGCTATTGGTGGTGATGGCAGGCACCGCGCTCACCATTGACACGCTCACCGTCGATGGCATCTTTCTTGGCGGCGTCATCGTGCCGGGGCTTACATTGATGCGCACCTCGCTGCACCACGCGACGGCGCAGCTACCCGCGGAGCCGGGTAAACATCAAACGTTCCCGCGCAACACGCTGGACGCCATTTCTGCCGGCAGCATCGAGGCCTGTGCCGGTGCGGTGCAACGCATGTTCGCGCATTTATCGGCCAAAAGCGCTGCGATGCCACATTGCATCGGCAGCGGCGGCGCCATCCACGTCATTAGCGCGCATCTTCCGTTCCCGGTCGCGATCAACGACAATCTGGTTCTGGACGGACTCATTCACATCGCACGTGACGCGCGCGCATCATAAAAGCCATGGCCCGATTTATTTTTCTCCTGATGATAATCGCCAATATTGCCTTCGGTGCGTATCTCTACCTCGCCGAAACGCAGCCCGCCGCCGCGCCGCCGCGCGAAATCAATCGCGACGCGCTACAGATACTCTCGGTGACTGACCCCGCAAAAGCGCAGGCGGACGCATTCGCTGCGCGCAAACTCGCGGAAAGCCTCAAGGGTTCGGCCTGTGTCGATTTCAGTGTGAAGCCCATCGACGGCACCCGCGTCGGCATCGCCTTCGCGGCGATGAATCTCGGCGAGAAAATGACCTCGCGCAACGTCGAAGATTTCACGCGATTCGTGCTGACGCTGCCTGCGCTACGCGACAAACGCACCGCTGAAACGCAACTCGCCAACCTGAAAAAAGCCGGCGTGAAAGATGTCTCATTGCTTGGCGACAGTGGCATTTCACTTGGCGTCTTTTCCAGCGACGAATCCGCGCGCAAAGCGCTCGCCGATATCCAGAACAAGGCCGGCCCGCTCGCAAAGGACGTACAAATTTCGCCGCGTAATCCACAAGTCAAGGAAATGCTTTTTACGTTGCGTGACCCGGATATGAACATGATCGCGCGGCTGACGATTTTGCAACGTGAGTTCGAGGCGAGCAGCTTGAAAGCGGTCGCATGTCCGGCGGCGACACCGGTGCCAACGCCTGCGGCGGTGGTGAATGCGTTGGATGCGAAAAGCGCGTCTGAGAAAGCGAAACCCTAGGATTGACGAGGTGTTCTGACCGCAAATAGCTGTAACACCGCGCCAGATATAGAGTTTAATTGTCTGTTCTACACGAACCGCATCCAAAGTCATGTGAATCATAGGCGACTGCTGTCGTTGACCGATTAATGCGTACTCGGTTGCTGCAGAAAATAAGACGCCGGCGATCCCCATGGCAATCTGCGACAACTTCATCCGAGTGGATGAGCTACACTAAAAAAATTAAAGCAAGCAGGCTTGTGCTAGGGCATGCCGGTTCACTTGGTACCCAGCATTTGATCGAGAGTTTTTTCGATCTCGGCGAGCAAACAAATTACCGAACAAGTGGGCGCACCGTCTGACAGGGACCAATGACAATCGACAGCGATACCGGCGAATATGTAGCCAGCGATGCCGGAAACTTGGTGGGAGAGGTATTTTCAGGAAAGCTATCGCTTCGCGACGCCCTTGAGCGATTGCGGACGCGGC
>JANOKK010000193.1:0-2166 GCA_031419255.1 Betaproteobacteria bacterium | reverse complement strand
GGCGAATGCTTTCGACGAAATCGAGAAGATCGACGCTGTTGGCGAGGCGCTCTTCGGCACTGTGCGGCAAAGTCGACATGCGCGCAGCGGTTGCCACATTTGGTTCGCGCGTGGAAGTGCCCGGAGCGCGCGCATTTGGTGACACAATTTGCGAATGGAAATTGTCGATTCGCTCATCGATCGGCACCGTCGCCAGCGCCGAAATGATCAGTAGCCACGCGGCACCGCATAGCGCCACCAATGACGGAAGATTGTGTGCACGGAATTGAATTGCCGCGTTCATGATTTGGATTATGCTCTGACTTGGAAAAGTTTGAATACGCCATTGCCGAGACCTTGCAGTCCCTCCGCCAACACGATCAATTTGCCATATTGAAAAAGTGCTTAACTTGATGACCCGCGACTATCAAATTGACGCCGACATCACGCTTGCCGCCACGTTGCCGGGCATGTTCTATCACGATGCCGATGCCTATTCGCTTTCGCGTGAACGCGTGTTCGCGCGCGCCTGGCAATGGATCGGTGATCTCAGCGATGTTGCGGATGTGGGAACGTTGTCACCGCGCAATTTGCTGCCGGGATTGTTAAATGAACCGCTGCTGCTCGCGCGCGATGATGTAAATACCTTGCGCTGTTTATCGAATGTTTGCACGCATCGCGGAAATATTCTGGTGAAGGAGGCGTGCCGCGCTGCGCGAATTCGCTGTGGCTATCACTCGCGGCGATTTGATTTGACGGGGCGCATGACGTTTATGCCTGAGTTCAAGGAGGCGAAAGATTTTCCCACTGCCGCAGATAATTTGCCGAATATTCCTTTCGGTGAATGGCGTGGTCACGGTTTCGCGGCATTGAATCCGATCGCGCCGTTTGAAGATTTTCTTGGCGCGATGAAGGCGCGAATGCATTGGCTGCCGCTCGACCAATTCACGTTTGATGCGGCGAGCAGCCGTGACTATGTGATTGACGCACATTGGGCGTTGTATGTGGAAAATTATCTGGAAGGCTTTCACATTCCGCATGTGCATGCGGGCTTGAACGAGGCGATCGACTACGGCAGTTACACGACGGAGCTGCACCGCTATTCGAACTTGCAACTCGCGTATGCCAACGATGGTGCGACTGCATTCGCTCCGCATGCTGGCATCACCCACGCAGATGACAGGCGCGTCGCCGCGTATTACTGGTGGATATTTCCGAACTTGATGCTCAATTTTTATCCGTGGGGATTGTCGTTGAATCTGGTGCAACCGGAGGCGATCACTCGAACGCGCGTGGCGTTTCGGACCTATGTCTGGGATGCGAAATTATTTGATGCAGGTGCCGTGGCTGCGTTGCATCAAACTGAAATGGAGGATGAAGCGATTGTTGAAGCCGTGCAACGCGGCACTGGCTCGCGCTACTACGGTAGCGGGCGCTATTCGCCGACGCGTGAGCAGGGCACGCATCACTTTCATCGATTGTTGTGCGAGTTTTTGCAAGCACCCGCTGCGCGCGTATCGGCTGGTGCGATGATGGAATTGGGCGAGTCTTAGGTGCGCCGCGTCAACAATATGTCATCCCGAGCAACGCGAAGGATCTCGTCAATTCAACGAGATCCTTCGCGTTGCTCAGGATGACAGAGTATTTTTCGACCAGTAGCCGTTTGCATCTGACGCGCACCTCCAACTGCGCCCAACTGCGCGCACTTTGATACAAATCAACAAGGCAAATCGCGTGCGGTGAATACTGACTTGAGCCGCTTTTTTCTTTGCGGCTCCTCCACCGCCAATCGGAAAGTCAGGAAGCCATGAGCCATGTCGCGGATACGGTAAATTTTGAATTGCTTCCTCCCGCGCGCATTCCCGCCTATCTCGAAAAAGTTTACTGGTGGGCGTATGTGCATCCGCAGGCGGTGCGGTTATTCGAGCGGCAATGGCTGGTGAATGCGATTTTGTGGGGCAATTTTGCGAAGTTGCGCGATGCCGCACTCAATGCGCTCGGCCAGTCGTTGCCGGGGCGCACGCTGCAAATCGCCTGCGTTTACGGCGATTTTTCGACGCGGCTGGCGGCACGCGTTGCACCCGGTGGCGCGCTAGATGTAGTCGATGTGCTGCCGATTCAATTGACCAATTTGCGCGAGAAACTTCCGCCGGGTGCGCCGGTGACACCGATGTTGCGTGATTCCGC
>JANOKK010000192.1:0-3889 GCA_031419255.1 Betaproteobacteria bacterium | reverse complement strand
CTGCACCGCCAACACCCGAATCGCCAACACATTCGACATGAACGAATGGTAGTACTCAAGATTATTGAGTACGACCGACCCAAGCTCAAACGGCTCCGCTCCGATTCTCCGCATGCACTGTTGATACTGCCGTTGCAGGCTACGCACAATGCCACCCGGCTCCAATCGTGGCCACGAGGTCGCCTGCCCCACGACGGGTGACAATGCGCCGGGCTTCTTGTTTGCGGGATCATTCGGTGAGGCACCAAAAATCTTTCCCGCCTGCAACACATGGCATGAGCCGCACGCCAAATTCATTTGTCCGATACGGCGCGCGAACAGTGCGTCGCCTGCATCAAACCTGTCTTTCGCTGCCGGCGTGCCAACCTTGACCGCGAGCCGCAGCCCATCGGAAAGGCTTCTCGCGTATGCCGAAAGCGGTCCCATCATATGAATATTGGTATGTTCAATTTCAGTTTCATTGTGTTGTTGCAGGCATAAATTAATCGCCATTTCAAGCGTCACAACTTTCTTCAACTTGACGTCAAATTGTGGGTAGCCGGTTGCCATGCGTTTGCCGCCGTTCGGAAAACAACTCGCCATTGACTTGCCGTCCTTGAATTTGCGCTCCCAGATTTTCTTGCCGATGGCGAGGATGTCGGCGCTGTTGGTGGCGTTGTCGGCGTTGAAGGGAATGGCTTGAACGTTGCCGCCAATGCTTGGTGCCAGCGTGTCGCCGCCAAGGATCCAATCGGCGGGTTGCGTACCAGGCAATCGAGTTTGCAGCGCTTTGATCAAGGTTTGGCGGTGTTGCTCCGGCGTGGTTTCCGCAGTGCAGATGTGCGTGGCAAGCAGCAGCATTGCGGCGGTCATTTGCAAGAATTGAGACCGAGCCGTAACGCGCATTTTTTTAGTTTTTCTCAAGGTACAGAACCACCGCATCAATCTCAGCGTCCGTGAGAATTCGATGCTTACCATAGGGCGGCATGACGGTATTGGGATTGGTTCCGCTCATGTCCCAAATTCCCGCTCGCAATGTTGCACGTTCCGTAATTCGCGCCGCGATGCGGGAAAGGTCGGGGCCGACGCGCGATCTATCGACGCGTGTTTGCGTGCCCGGCACCGGATGGCAAGCCACACAATTTCCCTTGCCTGGATTCATGAATACTTCTCGTCCATCGATCGCACCAGTTGGCACAGGTTGCGCAGTTGTGATACCGGCCAAGCCAACTAACACCAAACTGATCGCGGCAATGCGAAATTCAATCAGGCGAACGATCACGGTCGATGGGTTGTTGCCGGCGTGAACGCGTCACGGGAAAATTTGCCCGGTAAATCCTTGTCCGTGTCACGTTCTTTGTCTCGCTTCTCGCCAGGCATCAGTGCGCGATTTTTGAACGCGGTCTTGAATTCACGCAGCCGCGCCTCGGCGCCCGAACTCTCATAAAAATCGCCGTCCTTGGCTTTTACGGCGAGCTCGAGTTGTTCAACCGCGCCGTGCAGATTGCCTTTGTGAAAATAGGCCTCGCCGATGGCGCGGTGTTGTGCAAGGCGCTTGTTCTTTCGCTCGTACCCTTTGGCGGCGAGTTCGTAGAGTCGCGGATCGTCCTGAATGACTTTGAGTTGCTCGGCGAGTTGAGTGAGTGCTGCGTCTGTTTGCCCGGCCTCATACAATGAATCGAGATAGCCATACAGAAGCGCGCGATGATCGGGATATGCGAGCATCCCCGCCTTGTACAAACGAAGCGCTTCCGGCCAATTGCGTTTGCCCGCCTGGATTTCGGCGGCGAGCGTCTCGAACCATGGGTGTGGTGTTGCACCTTGGCGCAGCAAGTTAAGTTCTTTTTCCGCTGCCGCGAAATCGCGTGCACGTGAAAGTGCCAGCGCCAAACCGTAATTGTCGGCGCGATTGCGCACCACCGTTTGTGCCGCCACGGCGGTGCGGAAAAAAGCGACGGCGTCGTTGGTGCTCATGGCAATGACGCGAAGTTTTGCCTTGGCAAGGCGATACTCAAAACTATCGCCACCGACATACCGGAATTCATTTTTCATCGTATCGACGCGGTTCTGCATATCGGCGATGCGTTCGGTCGTGAGTGGGTGCGTGAGCAAATAGCCGGGCGCTTTGGTGTCGTTGTGACGGTTGGCGCGCAACATGCGCTCAAAAAAGCCGACCATGCCGTTGGGGTCAAAGCCTGCGCGCACCATCACCTGAATGCCGAGGCGATCCGCTTCGCGCTCGAAATCGCGACTGTAGTTGAGTTGGTTTTGATATTGCAACGCGGCGCTGGTGGCGAGTGCCGCCTCGGTCGCTTGCCCGGCAGAAGGTGAATTTGAGCGCGCCGCGACAATCGCAACCGCGAGCCCCAGCAATTGCATCAATGCGCCGCTTTTCTGCGCGTCCGCACCGCGCGATTGATGGCGCTGCAAAATATGCGCGATCTCGTGGCCGATCACACCCGCCAATTCAGATTCGGTGGTTGAAGTCAGCACCAATCCGGCATGCAGCCCGATAAATCCGCCCAGCAATGCGAACGCGTTGACCGATTCATCGTTGAGCAGAAAAAACTCAAAGTCGCGGCGATTGTCATTGGTGGTGCCACGGCTCGCCGCGATCATGCGGTTGCCGAGTTGGGCGATGTAGGCTTTCAGTTCCGCATCTTCGACGAACGCGCGATCGCCGCGAATCTCCAGCATAATTCGTTTCCCGATGGCGCGTTCCTGCGGCTCCGAAAGGCTCGCGTCCGATGAATCGCCCAAATCCGGCAAACCTTCTGCGCGCAGTGCGCAGGGAATGGCAATTTGCGTCACGATCACCAGTGTGGCGATGAATTGCCTCGCACGGTTTGCGTGTGGTGCCTGGATTCCAGCGAGAGTCTGTTTGCGTCGGGAAATCATTCGGAACATGTTGGTTTTCATCAATGAGCGATGCGGCGGCGACGAATATTGTTAAGCGTTAAGCCAATGAGTGATTTGAATCATCATTCGCGCATCGGTTCCCGCACGGCAATGAAATGTGGCAAATTCACGGCTGAAGTTCAACTTGATTGTACCAACCCCGCAAGGCACCCCTCAAATGAGCAAACTCAACCACTTCGATGAGCGCGGTCAGGCGCATATGGTCAACGTCGGCGAAAAGTCGGAAAGTCACCGCGTCGCCGTTGCTTCCGGTCAAATCCGCATGCTGCCGGAAACGTTTGAGCTGATTCGTTCCGGCGGCGCCAAGAAAGGCGACGTGCTTGGAATCGCCCGCGTCGCGGCGATCCAAGGTGCTAAACGCACACCAGACTTGATTCCGTTGGCGCACCCGATTGCGATCACCAAAGTCGCGGTCGAATTTGTTTCGAACGCATCAGCCCACAGCATCGAATGTCGCGCGACCGTTGAAACCATCGGCCGCACCGGCGTGGAAATGGAAGCGCTAATGGCGGTGAATGCAGGGCTGCTAACGATCTATGACATGGTCAAAGCGGTGGATCGCGGGATGGTGATTTCGGATATTCGATTGCTCGAAAAGCGCGGCGGAAAATCCGGCGATTTCGCGGCGTCTGCCAAGACTGCAAAGCGGAAAAATAAAAAACTCTAGCACTGGCGGGGCTTTCGGAAGATAATTGTTCGGAGAAGCCCGCCGAATAGAGTGTTTCATTTTTTCAGTGCCTCGCCTCGCCCTCTTTCCATTTCTATTACAAAAGTGCAATGTCATCCAGAGCGAAGCGAAGGATCTTGTGATGACAAGATCCTTCGCTTTGCTCTGGATGACAGAAAATGTGATTGAGAAATGGAATCAGCACCTCATGGCGCTCGGTTAAGCACACGGTGCCCCAGAAAACGGATTGTAGGATGGGTGGAGCGAAGCGATACCCATCGCTTTGCGCGTGGACGAGATGGGTATCGCTACGCTCCACCCATC
>JANOKK010000191.1:0-5285 GCA_031419255.1 Betaproteobacteria bacterium | reverse complement strand
CGTGGCGATGTATCGGCGACGTGCAGAGCCTGTATACCACTCGCCGCCACCTGCTTCGATTGCGCCGCCATCGTCAAACACCGATGAGCGCGGTCGTGCCAATGGCGCTGCGCAGGCACCGATGCGCACGCAGGAGAAATCGCTGGATTCCGCAGCCGGTTCATCGCCGGCCGAACGCCTCGGCACCGGCCATGGCAGAAATGAATCTTCACCGGCGCGATATACCCATTTCGAACGTGCATCGTCAACCCCGGCAGAAGTGGTGAGCATTTATTACGACAGCCGCGCCAATTTGATTGCGCGCGGTGTGATTCGCGAAACGCCGTGGCGCGAGCCGCAAGCGTTTCCGGGGCCGTTCGTGCGCGATCCACCCAATTGACACACTGCCAACAAACCTTGCCGTCATCGCACGAGTCTCCATCGTGCGAGTGGAACGAGTGGATTGCATGGAAGTTCAGTAAACTTCCATGCACGATGACCCAGGATGATTCGGACGAAACGTTGATGATGCGCTACCAATCAGGCGATGCCGGCGCCTTCGACCTGCTCTACGCACGCCATCGCGCGGGCCTGTTTCGTTTCATGGTGCGGCAATGCAAAAGCCGCGAACATACCGAGGAATTGTTTCAGGAAGTGTGGATGAATTTGATCGCAGCGCGCGAACGCTATCGCCCCGAGGCGCAGTTCCGCACTTACCTGTTCACGCTGGCGCACAATAAGCTGATGGATTATTTTCGCCGCCATGGCAAAGTTGAATTGACGCTTTATGAAAACGAGGATGGCGAAACGGCGGTTGATCGAATGGCGGCGAGCCGGGTGGATGAACCGCAGGTGCGCGCCGAATCGACGCAGCAATCTACCGCGATTTTGCGCGCGCTCGAAGGCCTGCCCGCGCCGCAACGTGAAGTGTTTTTGCTGTATGAGGAAGGCGGCATGACGATCGAGGATATTGCCACCACCACCGGTTGCACATTTGAAGCGGCGAAAAGCCGATTGCGCTACGCCATCGCGAAATTGCGCGACGGCTTGAAAGAATTCGCATGAACATTGAAGATCGCAAACACGCAGAGGATTTGGACGCGGTGAGTCGCGCCTATCGAAACTCGGGCGCGGCCCGCAACAATGACGACATGATGCCGCCTGCTGCCATCGACGATGCCATCCGCGCCGCTGCGCGCCGAGCAGTACAGGCCGGGCCGCAGCCAAAAGGTAAAAATTGGCTCGGCCGCTGGACGCCGCAACTTGCCGTTGCCGCAGTGGTGGTTCTTTCCGTGTCGGTTGTTCTGGTGTCGGTTGAGGAGCGCCCGGAATTGGCACCCGCCCCCATGCAAAAAATCACTCCCACTCGGCCATCGGAACCGCGGGCAGCGTCGAATGCAAGTGCGCCGTCTGCCATTATTTCCGCAGAGAAATCGGACACGCGAGCGCAAGAGTTGGCCAAGCCATCAAAGTCCGCCGAGTCGGTGCGCACAAAAGTATTGGATCAGAATATGGCGAGTGGACGCGTATTGGTGCCGCCGCCGGAATTGCAGATCAGCATGTCGCCCCTCGAGCGCGCAAAAAAGGAGGATCGCGCCAGCGCTGAAATTGACCGCGGCGTGCGGCTCGCCTCGGGTCAGTTAGTGGTGCCGCCCAACTATGCGCCACGGCCCGCGCCGGCTACACCTGTCACGTCAATACCTGCCGCCCCACCAGCGGCGTCACCGTTTCCCGCTGGCGTGACGAGTATCGATGCCCGCAAAGAAGCGCGTGCAGAAGCGCAAATTGCGGCGATACCCGAAGCGAACCGACTCGCCGAAAAAAACACGTTGGCGGATGCAGTGGGTTCACACGACAGTATCGCGAAAGCCCCGAAGGCGGCGAGCGCCAACGAGGCACCTGCTCCCACGGTGGTGGCATCGGCCGCATCGTCCCCCACGCTCGGTGCCGGCGCGCTTTTGCCCAAGTTGAAACAGTTATCTGCTGCCGAACCGCCGCGCGCAGAAACGACCGAGCCGCGTCGTGATCACGCACAGGCGGTGGCATCTGGTGACATTCGTGGAAATGGCAAGGAACCAATTGCGTCCACCGTCGCACTCGCAAAAGATTCGCGGCCCGGCCCCTGGCTGAAACGCTTGATGGCATTGCGCGAACAAAACAAATTGAAAGAATTGCGCGAGGAGTTGGCGCGATTCCAGAAGGCGCATCCGAATGTGGTGCTGCCGAAAACATTGACAGAGATCGCGGAATCGCGCGAGTAGTAATTCCAAGCCCGCCTCACCCGGCTGACAATGTGGCTTCGCGACAGATGTCGCGATGGCAGCATGAACGCTATTTACCTTTGAAGTAGCAAGCAAACTCCACAAATCCTCAAAGGCCCGCACAGCCATTGCCGATATAATCAATGACATAAAAAAATGATCGCCGCGCCCGGAAAAACGTCAATGAGGATACTGTGCAAGCTCTGTTGAAAATTTCCCGAACCATCGATGCCATCACGGAATGGATCGGCCACAAGGTCTATTGGCTGACGCTGGTGGCGGTGCTCATCAGCGCGGGCAACGCGATGATCCGCTACAGTTTCAACATCAGCTCGAACGCGTGGCTGGAACTGCAATGGTATTTGTTCTCGGCCGTGTTTCTGCTCTGCGGCGGCTATACCTTGCTGCACAGCCAGCATGTGCGCATCGACGTGGTGTATTCACGCTTTTCGCGACGCGTGCAGCTTTGGATCGACATTCTGGGCACACTGTTTTTTCTGCTGCCGATGTCGATCCTCATCATGATATTGTCGTGGCCGGTATTTGTGAATGCCTATGTGGGGCAGGAGGTGTCGTCGAACGCGGGCGGCCTCATCGTCTGGCCCGCGCGTCTGTTGCTGCCGGTGGGTTTTTTCCTGCTGACAGTGCAGGGCATTTCGGAATTGGTCAAGCGTATCGCGGTGTTGCGCGGGTTGATTCCGGATCCCGCCGCCGATGATCAAGGGCCAACGCCCGAAGAAGAACTCGCACGTGCGATTGCGGATGCAGAGGCAAAACGCGATGCCGACGCCAAACTCGCGCACTGATTGGGAACCAACATGACCCAATTCCTGATCCACAATATGGCCCCACTCATGTTCGTGGGCCTGTTCGCTTTTCTGCTGCTCGGCTATCCGGTCGCATTCGCCTTGGCCGCCAACGGCATCGTCTTCGGGCTGATCGGCATCGAACTCGGCCTGCTCTCTCCCTCATTGTTTCAAGCACTACCGGAGCGCATCTGGGGCGTGATGTCGAACGACACATTGCTCGCGGTGCCATTTTTCACGCTGATGGGGCTGATCCTTGAACGCAGCGGCATGGCCGAGGATCTGCTCGATACCATCGGCCAATTGTTCGGCCCGGTGCGCGGCGGGCTCGCGTTCGCGGTGATTTTTGTTGGCGCACTGCTGGCGGCTACTACCGGCGTGGTGGCCGCTTCGGTAATTTCTATGGGCTTGATCTCGCTGCCGATCATGTTGCGCTACGGCTATGATCGCCGCCTCGCGTCAGGCGTGATCGCCGCGTCCGGCACGCTCGCACAAATCATTCCACCCTCGCTGGTATTGATTATCATGGCCGACCAGTTGGGCAAATCGGTGGGCGACATGTATGCGGGCGCGTTTATCCCCGGCATCACGCTTGCCGGCTTGTATGCGCTATACGTGGTCGGTGTGAGTATTTTCAAACCGCATTGGGTACCCGCGCTGCCGCTTGAGGCGCGCGTGTTTCGCGAACCGAATGGCAACAGCGGCGTCGTGTCGTTACTGGTTCTGGTGGTGTTGTCGGTCATCGCAGCGGTCGCGTTTGCAAAAAATGTTAGCCCGATTGCCGAGTTGTTGCGCGGCGTCATCGGCAAAAAATTCGAGCTCAACGGGTTGGATGAAATCATCGTCGTCTCGGCATCCGTCGGCGTCGGTCTCGCCTACATGGCAGCGCGATTGAATCAAGTGTTCAACTTTGGCCTGCTCTCAAAAATCGCCGAGCGCGTCGTGTTCGTGCTGGTGCCGCCGATGGCGCTTATTTTTCTGGTGCTCGGTACGATTTTTCTCGGTGTCGCGACCCCAACCGAAGGCGGCGCGATGGGGGCGACGGGCGCATTCCTGATGGCGCTCGCGCGCGGACGATTGAGTTTCAAATTGCTCAAACAGGCGATGGATTCAACCGCCAAGCTCACCGCGTTTGTTGTGTTTATTCTCATTGGCGCGCGCGTGTTCAGCTTGTCGTTCTACGGCGTCGATGGCCACAAATGGGTGGAAGAATTACTCACGCAATTGCCGGGCGGACAAACCGGCTTTTTGATCGTCGTGAATATTCTGGTTTTTGTGCTGGCGTTTTTTCTGGATTACTTTGAGCTTGCATTCATCATCGTGCCATTGCTCGGTCCCGCCGCCGACAAACTCGGTATCGATCTGATTTGGTTCGGCGTTTTGCTTGGTGTGAATATGCAGACTTCTTTCATGCATCCGCCGTTCGGCTTTGCACTGTTCTATTTGCGAAGTGTGGCCCCGGCGAAAGAGTACATCGACCGAGTGACCAAAAAAATTACCGCACCCGTGACGACCGGGCAAATCTATTGGGGTGCAGTGCCGTTCGTGATGATTCAATTGGTGATGGTCGGCCTGGTGATCGCGTTTCCGCAAATGGTGATGGTGTACAAGGATGACGGCAGCAAATTGGAAAAGGGAAAAATAGAAATTAATTTACCCGCCGGCGATGCCGCGCCTACGTCCGAGAGCACGAAAACGGAAGACAGCAGTAACAGCGACATCATGAAAGCGCTCGGCGGCAAGAGCGACGACAAGGCCGGCGAGCTGGCGAAAGAGGATGCCGCCGCTGACGACATCATGAAAGCGTTTGGCGGCAAGCCCGATGCCCCCGCAAAGCCCGAGGACAAGACGGGAGCGAAGCCCGAGGACAAAGCAGACGGTAAACCCGCGCCCGCAAAAGGCAAGAGCAAGGATGATCTCGCTGCGGAAGAAATCGAGAAGGCGTTGCGCGGCGGCAAGTAGCGGGACGGAGAACGTCCAATGCCATTTCCAAATCAATAGTGATGTCATCCCGCCCAACACGTGTGGTTGATCGTCGGGGCAACGAAAAATTGACGATTCTGGAAATTTTCAGCGGCAAACACCAGTACAGACGCGGGTTTCGGGGCGATATTGCCTGAAACGCCTCGTACCATGGCGTTCTATGAATTCAGGAACTCGTATTGCCCCGTGAATACGGTCAGCCACCCATGTTACGCGGTTAAGGCCGATACGCCAGTTCCGTAGGATGGGTGGAGCG
>JANOKK010000190.1:0-3687 GCA_031419255.1 Betaproteobacteria bacterium | reverse complement strand
CGTGGAATGTCGATTTCCCGCACCTGATGCTGCGCGCGAAAGCGATTCAATTCAAGCAAGGCAGTGCGCACCACTTCCGCGATACCAATCTCTCTGCGACCGACCGCAACGGCAAACTGGCGACGATCCCGGTCGTCGTGCAATTCGTCAATGCGACCGCGAAAATGCCGGCGATACGAAACCTGATGCAAAGCACCATCGGCGTTCACAAGGACGCATGGCTACCAGAATTCGCGCCAAAAAAATTCCGCCCCAATGCCGCCGTAAGTGATGTACTGCCGATACAAGATGGCCTACGCACCAAAGGCAAGGTCGCGATTTTCTCGACCTGCTATGTGAATTACAACGAGCCCGGCATCGGTCACGACCTGATCAAAATCCTCGCGCACAACAATGTGCCGCATGTGATCGTCGAGAAAGAAGCCTGCTGCGGGATGCCGAAACTCGAATTGGGCGATCTTGAATCAGTGGCGCGATTGAAGGAAAAAAACATTCCCCCACTCGCCAAACTCGCGCGGGATGGTTACGTTATTCTGACGCCGATCCCGAGCTGCACGTTGATGTTCAAGCAAGAGTTACCGCTCATGTTCCCTGACGAGGCCGACGTGCAAGCGGTAAAAGCGGCGATGATGGATCCGTTTGAGTATTTGATCGCGCGGCAAAAAGATGGACTACTGAAGACTGATTTCAAGGCCGCGCTGGGCAACGTTTCATATCACATTCCCTGCCACTCCCGCGTGCAAAACGTCGGCCAGAAGACACGCGAAATGCTGGAGCTGGTGCCAATGACAAAAGTCACCACGATCGAGCGCTGCTCAGGCCACGCCGGAACCTGGGGCGTGAAAGAAGAATTCCACGAGACCGCCATGAAAATCGGCAAGCCCGTTTTCCGCCAAATGGCAGAGGCCGAACCCAATTACATCAGTTCGGATTGCCAGCTCGCCGGGCACCACATCGAACAAGGCATCGCGCAATTGAAAAACGATTCGTCACCGCGCAACACAAAACTCGCGCACCCAATCACCCTCATCCGTAAAGCCTACGGACTTCCCGAGTAAGAAAATGACCATGACCACACAACGCATCACCCGAGAAAGCCTGATGAGCCTCGAAGCCTACGCCAAGGCGCGCCCCGAATTCCGCGCCAAAGCGATGGCCCATAAACGCCTGCGCAGCATCCATATTGGCGAGCACGTCACGCTGTTATTCGAAGATGAATTGACCGTGCGCTACCAGATTCAGGAAATGCTGCGCATCGAAAAAACGTTCGAGGAAGCCGGCATTCAGGATGAACTGGATGCCTATATCCCGCTCATTCCCACTGGCCGCGAATTCAAGGCGACGATGCTGATCGAATACGCCGAGGAAGCCGAACGCCGCGTCGCACTCACGCAACTCAAAGGCATCGAAGACAAAACCTGGGTGCAAGTGGAAGGCTGCAAAAAAGTCTACGCGATCGCTGATGAAGATCTTGAGCGCGAGAACGATGTGAAAACTTCAGCGGTGCATTTCGTGCGCTTTCCCTTGAGTGAGGAAATGGCGTCGGCGTTGAAATACGGTGTGTCGCTTTCAACGGGTGTGGATCATGCGCGGTATACCGCGACGGAGCAGGTGAGCAATGAAACGCGGAATGCGTTGGTGGCGGATTTGCGCTAAACGCAATTCGCAGTTTCAGAAATTGAAATGGCCTCGCATTGAGGCCATTTTTGTTGGAGCGGGCGAAGGGAGTCGAACCCTCGTAACTAGCTTGGGAAGCTAGGGTAATGCCGTTATACGACGCCCGCAAAATTTCAATAAACCTAAATATCTATCTCCCTCATTTGCCGGGAGTCGACCCAGCCAAGCCCGCTGCCTCGGGCTTGCCGTTCAGCGGCTCGGCGCACGCGCCTCGAAATCCCGCTTCACCCCTCGTCACTAGCTTGGGAAGCTAGGGTAATGCCGTTATACGACGCCCGCAATTGCGACCGGAAATTCTACCATTGAGATGTTTCCACATTGGCGCGACTGTCCACCATCGCCGTATTTCTCGCTCAATAGCCGGAATGCGGCCCGCCTCAGCCACCGCCCACACGGTCGCTTCGCGCCTGCCGCGTGCAATTTGCGCCACCGTTGGCCACATTGATCGCAAATTCGGCCTGTGTGCTGCCCGCCTTTTGGATAATGCATTCATCAAATCCAAACGCGCCTCGCACGCGTGGAAACGCTAAGATTCTGCAACAAGCAGCGTTGATGTCAAATTTCACGGAAAACACGATCAAGAAACTAAACATGACCATTGACTCAACCCATTCACAGGCAACCCACGGCGCTCTTGCCGCCGCGCAGAAGGAGCTTGAGCTGCATATCGACGGCGACCACTTCCACCCACTGGAAGCGATCGCGTTCTTTCGCCGCTGGCCGCGAAGTTTCGGGCGAAACATCATCTACACATTTATCTTCAACGCATGCTTTGCGGTGGGTTTCCTGATTCTGGGATTGATGTTTGCGCGCGTGGATTCACTCGCGCAATTGGCCAACGCGTTCGGTCGCAACCTGGTCATTTCAAATGTCGTTGGCTTCGCGTTCTGGGGCGTATTTGAATTGATTGGGCCGGCGATGCGGATTGTCAACAGGCAATCGTTCTTCATGATCGTGCTGCTTTACGCGGCCATCGGCACCGTGATCGTGTCGTGCAGTTTTTTTGCCATCGCCTTCATTCCCGGATACGAAAACATGCAGAAGTGGGTGTTCACGCCGCAGCAATTGACGACCAGCTTCATTGTTTCACTGTGCATCTCGCTGGTGCTGGCATTGATATGGCAGCGACGCAAGGACGAACTTGCTGCATACATCGCGCTGGCAGATGAACGCGTGCGCGTTCAGGCCGCCGAACGCGCGGCCGTGCAGGCCAACTTGCGCGCATTGCAAGCGCAGATCGAGCCGCACTTCCTGTTCAACACGTTGGCGAATGTGGTCGGCTTGATTCACTCGCAGCCCGATACGGCCAAACTGATGCTGGAAAAATTCATCGCCTATCTGCGCGCCACGCTCGCCGCCACACGCGAGCAGGAAACGACACTCGGCGGTGAGTTTGCGTTGATGGCGGATTTTCTCGCGATCCTGCAAATTCGCATGGGTTCGCGACTCAATGTGACGCTTGAGCTGCCTGCCGAATTCGCGGCGACAACGCTGCCATCAATGCTGCTGCAACCGCTGGTTGAAAACGCGATCAAGCACGGCCTGGAACCGAAGATGGAAGGTGGCGAGGTCACATTGCGCGCCGCGCGCGAAGGTGACTTGCTGCGTATAGACGTGATTGACACGGGGCTCGGCTTTGGATCCGGGACGACGCGCGGCATCGGCTTGGCGAATGTGCGTGAGCGACTCGATAAACTTTTTTCCGGGCGCGCGTCACTTGCAATTGAAGAAAATACGCCCTGCGGCACCACGGCAATTCTGCGATTGCCGATGTCAATAGAAACTGAACTCACTAGTACTGGTGCGGCTTCCGGGATCAAAATGTCTCAAGACGCCCGTCTATGCTAGTGTTTGTAAACTTTATGCTGATAAAATACCCGACATGACAACCATGATTAACGCTGTTATCGCCGACGACGAGCAACATCTCGCCAACTATCTTCACGAGCGCCTCACCGCACTATGGCCGGAGCTTGCGATCGTTGGCATTGCCAAAAACGGGCCTGAGGC
>JANOKK010000189.1:0-2480 GCA_031419255.1 Betaproteobacteria bacterium | reverse complement strand
GCCGGATTTCGCGCTGACGGATCTCAACGGCAAGACCGTGAAACTCGCCGACTTCAAAGGCCGACACGTAGTGCTCGAGTGGCACAACCCGAATTGCCCATTCGTGGTGAAACACTATGACAGCGGCAACATGCCTTCGCTGCAATCGAAGTACGACGCGAAAGATACCGTGTGGTTATCGATCAATTCAACCAACCCTACGCATCAGGATTTTCATAGCGCCGACAAATTGACGCGCTACCTGGCCGAGAAAAAGGCATCGCCGGATGCGTACCTGATCGATGCCGAGGGCAAGGTCGGGATAGAATACGCCGCCAAAACCACGCCGCACATGTATGTGGTCAATCCGGCTGGCACGCTGGTGTATGCCGGCGCGATCGACGATAAACGCTCGACGCGACTTGAGGATGTAAAAGGCGCGAAAAATTATCTGGTCACGGCGATGGAGGAATCAAAAGCCGGCAAGCCCGTGGCGCTCGCGTCCACGCAACCCTACGGATGCAGCGTGAAATATCGTTGAGACGCATTTGACGACAACAAAAAGCCCACGAATATGTGGGCTTTTTTTTCGAACTTGGACGCGAAAATTGTTCAGCGAAATCTGCCGTCTATAAGCCTATCGGCATGTTCTCATTCAATATCGTGATCGATTTGCGGTGCACCGCGATATAGCCCTGATCGGTCAATGCTTTCAGCGTGCGGTTGACCATTTCGCGCGAGGCGCCAATCATGCCGGCCAAATCTTTTTGCGTGAACGGCTCGCCGACGACACGTTGGCCGTTCGACATGATCGCGAGTTCGAGCAGTGTGCGCGAAACACGACTGGAAATATTCATCAACGCCAGCGTGCCGATTTGCCGATCCGCGTGACGCAGGCGGGCCGCCAGAGTGGACATGACTCTGCGCCCCATGTCTGGCGATTGCTCGATCACCCGCTGAAAGGCGGCGAAAGAAAGCATCTGCACGTGGGTGCGCTCGGTGGCTGCCACATTCGCGGTGCGCGGCTCGCGATCAAACATTGAGATCTCGCCGAAAAAATCGCCCGCGCTGAGGGTGCTGACGATGACTTCCTTGTTGCCATCATGGTCGTCGTGGATGTAGACCTTCACTTGCCCCGCAACAATGATGAAAATGGTATCGGCCACTTCGCCCTGACGCAAAATCACCTCGCCTTTTTCAACCACGCGCATCGCCAGATGCGAACCGATGCTGTCGAGTTGCGACGGTGAGAGATTGCAAAAAAGCGGAATGACGTTGAGCACAGATTTTCCCGGCAATAGATTGATCGCGAAACATCCGCGTGGCCTTGAGTATGCAGGGGAAAGTCCGACCGAACTATGAACTCGCGCACACTTTATGCCGCAACCGAACGAGGTGTGACGCGGAACCTACTGCGCTGCCGGTAGCCAGCGCGAAACGATGAGTCGGATCAAATGCAGTCGCTGATGAAAAAAATGATCCGCTCCGGGTACCACTGTTACCGGGATTTCGCGTGATCGTGCCCATTCGATTGAATCGGCGAGCGGTACGGTTTCGTCGCGTTCGCCATGAATAACCAGCGTGTTCGCAGGCTGCGATGTTTCGGCGGCGGTCGATTGCCATTGCGCGAGGCGCTTCAATGACGGCGCAACCAGAATTAGTTCTTCGGCACCTGTTTGCCCTGCCGCGGCAAAGGCAACCGCGCCACCGAACGAAAAACCGGCAATCCAGAGTGGCAGACCGGGATTTGCCGCGCGCGCGTGTGCGATCACCGCCAGCATGTCATCGGTCTCGCCGCGACCCTCATCGTGTGCGCCTTCGGTGCCGCCGACACCGCGAAAATTGAATCGCCAGGTTGCTGCACCGGCATCGACCAACGCACGCGCAACACTCGTCACCACCTTGTTGTCCATGCTGCCGCCGAACAAGGGGTGCGGATGCGCGACGATGGCGATGGCGCGCGGCGGCCCTTTTGGAGAATGCGCGGCAATCTCGATTGCACCTGCGGGCCCGGCGATCATTGATTTCGACACTTGCGCAGCCATGGACGTGGACTAGATTTTCAGCCGCTCGACCACGCGACCGTTCTGCAAATGCTCAGAGACAATTTCGTCGATGTCGCTTTTGTCGACGTAGGTGTACCAGATGTTGTCCGGATAAACCACCATCACCGGGCCTTCTGAACAACGATCAAGGCAGCCGGCGGTATTGATGCGTACTTTTCCCGGCCCGCTCAACTTCAGCTTTTTTACGCAATCTTTGGCGTAGCCACGCACGCCCTCGGCATCGTGCTGATTGCAGAATTCGCGACCGTCGTCGCGCTCATTCACACAAAAAAACACGTGGTGCTTGTAGTAGCCCATCATTGAATCCTTAAAGAGGAACGCCGCATTACCAAGTGTAGTGCGTCGCAATTTCTGGAACATAAAAACGCGTCTTTTTGCGCCATACGGCGTCGCAAATCCTCGTGATAGTCGCGGCTATCACTGTGGTTTGCTCCT
>JANOKK010000188.1:0-1971 GCA_031419255.1 Betaproteobacteria bacterium | reverse complement strand
CTCGAGGATCAGCCGCTGGAACTCGCGCGCTGCATCGAAGAGGCATTTGGCATGGTTGCGCCCACGGCGCACACAAAACAGCTCGATCTTTTGTATCTTATCGCAAGCGACGTGCCGGCATGGATTCGCGGCGACGTGACGCGGTTGCGCCAGGTATTGGTCAATCTCGTCGGCAACAGCGTCAAGTTGACCGAACGCGGCGAAGTGGTGATCGAAGTAACGCGTCGGGATGTCGGTGCAAGCGGCATGGAACTGACATTCGCGGTCAAGGACAGCGGCATTGGTATCCCGGTCGAAAAACAGGCGACCCTGTTTCAGCCATTTTTCCAGGTGGATGCGGGCACATCGCGAAAGTATGGCGGCAGCGGGCTGGGGCTCGCGATCTGTGCGCGTCTGGTCGATTTGCTGGGTGGAAAAATTGCCGTCGCGAGTGAGGCCAGCAAGGGCGCTACTTTTACTTTTTCGATTCATGCAATCGCTGCGCCACCAATGCGCATCAATTTTTCGCAAAGCGAGCAGTACTCATTGCACGGCAGGCGCGTGCTGATCGTCGACGACAACAAGACGGGATTGCACATACTCGGCACCGTGCTGCGTCGCTGGGGAATCGAGTGCGAAGTCGCTGCGTCACCCGCGCAGGCATTGGCGATTTTGAATTCCGATACCGCCGTGGACTGCGCCATTCTCGATTTTCATATGCCGGAAATACATGGCATCGAACTCGCCCGTGCCATCCGCGCCATCGCGCCGCGCGTGGCGCTGCCATTGATACTTTTTTGGGTCTTCAGGAAAACGAGTGGGTAAAATCTTGGTTGAAATCGTCTGGAAGCCGCATGGACACTGGGGTTTCGGGGTTTTCAATGGCGTTTGAATTCGGCATCATGTTCGGATGGCAAATTCAATCAAGCGACAAAAGCGGTTGTCGGACACATACGCGTTCGCCGGTTTTCGTCCGCAACCCACCGTGCGCGGAATCTTCGGTGACCCAATGGCGCGCGTCATCACTTTGGCTCGACGCTCAAAAAAACAATCTGCGGCTGTTGTGGACAAACGCAATCGGGTTGGTACGACCGGCGCACGCGGCGCGTACGCGACCTGTCCAGTGGCGACACGCGCATTTATCTGGATATCGAGGTGCGGCGCGTGCAGTGTCGACGTTGCGGCAGCGTGAAACGCGAGCGGCTCGATTTCCTGGCCGACAACTTCTTCTATACCAAACGCTTTGCTCATTACGTCGGTCGCCGCTGTCGGCAGGGAACGATCCAGGACGTCGCCAAGGAACTCAAGCTCGATTGGGACACGGTCAAGACGCTGGAGATGCAGTACATGCGCGAGCAGTTGCGTCGCATTGGGACACCGGGGCCCAGGGCGATCGGCATCGACGAAATCTCGATCCGCAAAGGTCACACCTACCGCATCGTCGTGAGCGACCTGATTCGACGACGACCGATATGGTTCGGCGGCGAGGACCGTTCGGAGACGAGCATGGCGATGTTCTATGCCTCGCTGGGAGAGAAGAAGTGCCGGGGTATTCGCCTCGCGGTGATGGATATGTGGAAGCCGTTTCGCAATGCGACCCGCACGCATGCGCCGCAGGCGGCCATCCTGTTCGACAAGTTCCACATCATGGCGCACTTGGGCAAGGCACTCGACACGGTGCGCAAGGCGGAGTACGCGCGCCTCTCCGGGAAGGATCGCCGCTACATCAAGGGCCAGAAGTACACGCTGCTGTCGCACCGGGAGAACCTCGACCTGGAGGGCAAACGTGCGTTGAAGACCTTGTTGGCCGCGAACAAGCGGCTGAACACGGCGTACCTTCTCAAAGAGTCCTTCGGGCAACTCTGGGACTACGAGCGCGAGGGCTGGGCGCGGCGCTTCTTCGAGAACTGGCGCGCGAGCCTGAAGTGGCAACGGCTCGCGCCTTACCAGAAGTTTGCCGAGATGATCGATCGTCATTGGGATGGAATCGCC
>JANOKK010000187.1:0-5023 GCA_031419255.1 Betaproteobacteria bacterium | reverse complement strand
AGCCCTTCGATACCTCAGGGCGAACGGGTGTCGGTGAATCGCATTGCTTCAGGAACTGCAAGACAACGCCGAACATCCCGCCTTATGCCGCGCCCATTCCGGTCGTCTTGCAGCTAAGTCGTCTTGCTCCGGTTGCTCGTTGTACGGGCGTTTCAACACCATCATCAAACGATCCAGCACGCTGGCATCGCCTGCCGCGAGCGCGTCGATTGCCTGTTGCGCAAGATAATTGCGCAACACGTATTTCGGATTGACCGCATTCATCCGATCGCGGCGCGCATCACCGGGCGTGGCATCGCGGCGAACCTTTTCACCGTAGCGCCGCAACCATGCCGCCAACGTGTCTCGTTGCGCAGCATCGGCATAAAACGCCTTGGCGATGGGAGCGATCAGCGCGCTGTCGGCAATAGCGCCATCGACGGGAACATCTGCGAGGCCACGGAAAAACAAGGTCATATCCGTCTCTTCGATTTGCAGAATGTCCGGCAACTCCGCGATCAGGGCCTCGTCCTCGACGCCTATATCCGACCAGCCCAATTTATCGGCCAACATGCGCCGCGCCAATTGATCGAAGGTCTCTTCAAAGATGGCTAAGGCGCGGCGCAACGCGGCCTCGTCATCCACCAGTTTGTAGAGCGCGTTGGCGAGGCGCACCAGATTCCAATGCGCGATTTGCGGCTGCCCCCCGTAGCGATAGCGCCTGCCCTCGGCGTCGGTGGTATTGGGCGTCCACACCGGATCAAAGCCTTCGAGCCATCCATACGGCCCGTAGTCGATCGTGAGGCCGAGGATCGACATGTTGTCGGTATTCATCACGCCATGCACGAAGCCGACCCGCATCCAGTGCGCGGCCATCACTGCAGTGCGCCGGCAAATTTCCTCGAACCACTGCGCGTAGGTTTCCGGTGTCGGCGCAGTGGCCGCGACTAACGAGGGAAAATGCGTGCCGATCGTGTAATCCGCAAGGCGCTTCAGTAAATCGAATTCTTCATGCGCAGCGAGAATTTCAAAATTGCCAAAGCGAATGAAACTCGGCGCAACGCGGCACACCACCGCGCCTGGCTCGGCTTGAGGATGGCCATCGTAGAACATGTCGCGCACCACCGATTCACCGGTGCCGACCAGACTCAAGGCACGCGTCGTCGGCACACCGAGCGCATGCATCGCTTCCGAGCACATGAATTCGCGCACCGAGGATCGCAGCACGGCGCGGCCATCGGCCGTACGGGAATACGGCGTTGGGCCCGCGCCTTTCAATTGCAACTCGCGGCGCGCGCCGTCGGGGCCAATCATTTCCGCCAATGTGATTGCGCGGCCATCGCCCAATTGCCCGGCCCAGCGCCCAAACTGATGCCCGCCATAGCGCGCGGCATAGGGCGCCATGCCCGGCAATACGCGTGAGCCGCCCAATACTTCGGCAGCGATTCCTGTCATCGAAACCGGTCGCGCAATACCCAGCAACTCGCCGACTTCATCGGACCATGCGAGAAGCGTGGGCGCATGCGTCGGTGTCGGTTCGACACGAGTGAAATGTGCGCCGCGAACCTGGCGCGGAATATTCTCGGAATCCGGATCGGCCGCAAGTTCGCGGACGAGAGAATTGTCGAACGTAACTTCGCCCAGTTCGCGCAGCGAGTGCAATTGCTTGAATGGAGGATCGGCGATCAGGTTCACTTTATTCGCGGGCGCAAAGCAATTGCCCTCTCTGTTTAGACCGACCGCGCAATCATGTCGGCCGCCTTTTCCGCAATCATGATGACCGGCGCATTGGTATTTCCACCGACCACACTCGGCATGATCGATGCGTCCACCACCCGCAGCCGCTCGATACCGTGCACGCGCAGCTCGCTGTCCACTACATCACCCGGCGCATTGCCCATCCGGCAGCTTCCCACCGGATGATAAATCGTGTCGGCCTGGCTGCGGATGAAGGCTTCGATCTCGGCATCGGTTTGTGCGACCGCCGTGCGGTTCAGCTCGCGCGCACCGAACTTTGCGAGCGCAGGTTGATTGAGAATATTGCGCGTCAGTTTAAAGCCGCGAACCAGGCGCGCGACGTCGTCAGGATCGGCGAGAAAATTCGGGTCGATCACCGGTGCGGCGAAGGGATTGGCACTCGCCAGCGTCACGCTGCCGCGGCTCAACGGGCGCAGCAGGCAAACGTGGCACGAGAAGCCATGGCCGAAGGTCGATTTGCGGCCATGATCGACCAACTTGCCGATGACAAAATGCAACTGCAAATCCGGGATGGGCTCTTCCGCGCGACTCTTGATGAAGCCACCCGCCTCGGCAAAATTGGTGGTGAGCGCGCCGCGTCGATGATTGCGCCAATCGAACATTCCCTTGAGCACATGCCAAATACCCGTAGGCGACACACCGAACAAATCCTTCAGATGCGGCGCGTCATAAACCATCACGGTATCGATGTGATCGTGAAACCCGGCACCGACGCCAGCGAGATCATGCACCACTGCGATGCCATGCTTCGCAAGATGCGCAGCCGGGCCGATGCCGGACAACATCAGCAACTGCGGCGACTGCAACGCGCCCGCGCACAGCAGCACTTCGCGCGCCGCTTTCACTTGATGTAGCGCCCCGCCCTGCCGATATTCGACACCGACCGCGCGCCGACCTTCCATCAAAATGCGCGTCGTTTGCGCTCCGGTAATGATCTGCAAATTCGGCCGCGACAAATTCGGCGTGAGGTACGCTTTGGCCGCGCTGAAGCGCTCGCCATTCTTGTGCGTGACCTGATACATGCCGACACCTTCCTGCTCGGCACCATTGAAATCGCGATTGACCGGAAAACCCGCCTGCGCACCGGCCTCGATGAATGGCGGGCCGAACGGATTGGGACTCCGCAGATCCATCACATTGAGCGGCCCGCCAATGCCATGAAATTCATCGGCCCCGCGCTCATTGTGTTCGGCACGCTTGAAATACGGTAGCACGTCGGCGAACGACCAACCATGATTGCCCAGCGCCGCCCAGTGATCGTAATCGGCACGATGCCCGCGCACATACACCATCGCGTTGATCGAACTCGAGCCACCCAGTACTTTGCCGCGCGGCTGATAACCGGCCCGGCCGTTGAGGCCTTTTTGAGGGACGGTATTGAACGCCCAATTGACCTGGCCAAATTTCGCCATCAGCGCGATGCCTGCCGGGCAATGGATCAATACGCTTTTGTCGGCAGGCCCGGCTTCGAGCAGTGTGACTTTATTGGCCGGATTTTCGCTCAAACGAGCGGCAAGAACACAGCCCGCCGAGCCGGCACCAATGATGAGGTAGTGTGTCATGCGAGGATTGTAAGGCAGGCGCGTGCGTTAAAAAAAAGCGGCATTTTCCACCATTCTGTGTGCGATGAGCGGCTGCGTGCCATTCGGGGTACTACTAAAAGCCCCGTCATTCCGGCCCTTCGACGGGCTCAGGAAGACGGAAATTCCGGGTAAATGGAACTACCACTCCGAGAAACCCCAATATTGGCGGGCATCTCCAGACCTTTTCCTGCCGAAACGCCCGCCGAATGGCGATCTGCGGATTTGCAATCCTCGAAAATACGTCTTTACTTGCGCCGCTTTCGCCTACTGGCGCCGCATTCTCGAGTTGTAGAATGTGTCTCCCCCGCAACACAACAAACAGGAAACCAGAATGGATTTGTCCCGCTTTCCGCGCCGCCGCTACACCCCTTTCGCAACCCCCATCGAATTCCTGCCGCATCTGACTCGCGAACTTGGCGGGCCGGATATTTACATCAAGCGCGACGACATGCTGGGACTGTTTCCCGGTGGCAATAAAACCCGCAAACTTGAATTTCTGGTGGCCGATGCGTTGGCGCAAGGTGCCGACACGCTCATCACCTGTGGTGCGCCGCAATCGAACCATTGCCGGATCACGCTCGCCGCCGCCATCAAGGAAGGCATGAAATGCCGCTTTGTGATCGAAGAGCGCATTGCCGGCAGCTATTCCGACAAGGCCAACGGCAATCATTTCATGTTTCGATTGATGGGCGTCGAGAACATCACGGTGGTGCCCGCTGGCAGCGATTTAATGGCCGCGATGCAAGAAATCGCCGATGAACTCGCGGCCCAGGGCCGCAAAGGCTACGTGGTGCCTGGCGGCGGGTCGAATGCGATCGGCGCGCTCGGCTACGTCGCCTGCGTGCAGGAAATGCTGTCGCAGTTCTACGATGAATCGCTTGCCATCGATCACTTCGTTGTCGGCTCGGGAAGTTCCGGCACGCATGTCGGCATGGTGACGGGACTATACGGATTCAACGTGAACATCCCCGTGATGGGCATTAGCGTGAGCCGCGATCCGCAGGATCAGGAACCCATTGTTTACCGAGAAGTGCAGGCGACTGCAAAACTGCTGGGACTGCGCGGCGAGGTGCCGCGAACGCTCATCAAAGTCGACGGCAGTTATTGGCGGCCAAAATATTCGCTGCCGAATAAACGCATGATCGAAGCCGTGCAAATGCTTGCACGCCTCGAAGGCATTCCGCTCGACCCGACATACACCGGAAAAATTATGGCGGGTTTGATCGGCCTGGTGCGGCAGGGTTATTACAAAAAGGGCGAGAAGGTGATGTTTCTGCACACGGGTGGTTTGCCATCCCTGTTCGCGTCCACCGAGGCCATGCTGGGCCATACGCAGGTGACCGACGCGTAGTTTCTTGCTCGCGGATAGCGGTCTGGGTGGAAACTCGCGAATCTGATCGTCCGGCAGAATGATAACGTCACCGCCATTGCGAGTAGACAGTGTCTTTGCAAGAACGGCGAATTTCTGTGGGGCCAGGGCTATCCGCCGATGGTCATGGCGAAATGGGATTTCGGGCCGACCGGCCAGAACAAGCTGATCGTCTCGCAAAAATACAAGGACATCGGCGCCGATCAAGTGGTCGTCAAGAGCGCGCCAGGCACGCCGCCAGTGAGCAACTACAGCAGCAAATTGGCGCTGTTGCAGATTATCATCGGCACCGGCCGGGCGAGAAACGCGTCGGTCGCTGGCGTCGTCGGCGCGC
>JANOKK010000186.1:0-2166 GCA_031419255.1 Betaproteobacteria bacterium | reverse complement strand
ATGGGTATCGCTGCGCTCCACCCATCCTACGGCTAGTCTTGCGGGGCGAAAGACATTGAATTAATGCTGGCTCAACGCCGACGACAACAACTTCGCCGTCACATCTACAATCGGAATCACCCGCTCGTACGCCATTCGTGTCGGGCCGACGACGCCGACCGTGCCGACGATCTGACCATCGACTTCATAGGGTGCCGTCACCACTGAAAATTCATCAAGCGGCACCAATGTCGACTCACCGCCGATGAAAATTTTCACGCCTTCCGCGCGCAGGCTGACATCGAGCAATTCCATCAACTGCGTTTTCTTGTCGAATATGTTGAAGAGTTTGCGGATGCTATTCATATTGACCGAGACATCGTCCACGTCGAGCAAATTGCGCTCACCCGACAGCACCACACCAGAAGAATCCGAACCCTGACCGCGCGCATCCACCACGGCAGACATGAGGGTCGAAATATCGCGATGCAATTGCGACAACTCGAATTTCACTTTGTCGCGCAATTGATCGAAATCATAGCCGGTGTAATGGGCGTTGATGAAATTGGCGGCCTCAGTCAGTTGGCCTGGCGTGAACGCCTTTTCAGTGATCAAAATGCGATTCTGCACATCACCGTCGGTCGCGACGATGATGAGCAACACGCGCCTCTCGGAAAGCGGCATGAACTCCACATGTTTCAGCCCCACGCCACGGCGGCGTGGCGTAATCACGATACCGGCGAAATGGGTGAGATCAGACAACAATTGCGATGCCGCGGCGACGGCTTGACGCGGATCGTCCGGACGAATGTTTTCTTCGAGATGCTTGCGATCAACCTGCTCCAGCGGTTGAATTGTGAGTAGTGTATCGACGAATAATCGGTAGCCGCGAGGCGTCGGAATGCGACCGGCCGAAGTATGAGGGCTGGCGATGTAGCCCATTTCTTCAAGATCCGCCATCACGTTGCGGATCGACGCGGGCGAGAGCTCCATGCCGGAAAATTTTGACAGCGCGCGCGACCCCACCGGTTGGCCGTCGGCAATGTAGCGTTCCACGAGGAACTTGAGCAACGTCTGGGCGCGTTCGGAGAGCATGCAGCTATTGTGGCAAAAAATGGCCGGCCTGTGTGCGGCGATTGGCGGCCTGTTGCGCGAACCACAAGTCGATTGCATGGATCACGCGGGCGGCTGTTGCACCGACCCATCCTATGATTTAATTCGTCTTCATGCCTATCAACTTCAAAACCGTCGCGATCGTCGCCAAACCGAATGGCCAGGGTTTGAGCTCGCCGCTCAATATCCTCATCGATCTATTGAATCGACGCGGCATCGCCGTGCGGCTGGAAACGCGCACCGCCGAACCCGGCGCCGCGCGAACCGGCGAAGCGGCTGCACGCGAACCATTGGACGATTTAATTGATGGTGCCGACCTCGCTATCGCTGTCGGAGGCGATGGCACGATGCTTGGCGTCGCGCGTGTGGTCGCACGGCACGGCGTGCCGCTGGTTGGCATCAATCTCGGACATTTGGGTTTCCTCACCGATATTTCCGCTGATGGTGCCGTCGCAGCACTTTCGGATTTGCTCGACGGCAAATACAACGAAGAACAACGCATTTTGCTCGAGGCGGAAATCATCCGTAACGGCGAATCGATTTTTCGTTCGGTCGCGTTGAATGACGTGGTGGTGAGCCGCGGCGCGATGGGCACGATGATCGAATTCGCGGTGGAAGTGAACGGCGAATTCGTCTATTCCGCGCGCGCGGACGGCCTCATCATCGCCACACCGACCGGCTCGACCGCCTACGCGCTATCGAGCGGCGGGCCAATTTTGCAACCGGGGTTGCCGGCGATATCACTCGTGCCGATTTCACCGCATACCTTGTCCAACCGGCCGATTGCCATTTCCTCAACGTCTGAAGTGCGCGTAAAGCTGTTGCGCGGTCTGAATGCGCGCGTCAATTTCGACGTGCAATCCTATTTCGACCCCGCCACCGACGATGTGGTCGTGGTGCGCGCGCATACCCGGCCACTTCGATTACTGCATCCGTTGGGGTATTCGTACTTCGCAATGCTGCGCACCAAGTTGCATTGGAATGAGCGCACGTCGTGAGATGCGCTGGGGGAAAACGTAATTAAAGACTGTATGCTTACAATGAAAGATCATTGAGATGCTCGTTAAGCTTCCC
>JANOKK010000185.1:0-1359 GCA_031419255.1 Betaproteobacteria bacterium | reverse complement strand
GTCGGCGATGACGACTTCGATGTCGTCGCCTTCTTGAAGCTTTAGTGCGTCTACGACGACCGCGGGGAGGCGAATCGCCAGGCTATTGCCCCATTTGGATACTTTCATGATGTTTTCCTTGGATATACAGTTTGTCTAATGTATATCTTATGGTTGGTGGGGTCAATGAGACCGGTTGTATCACCGATGGATTGGGCGGTAATGCATTTGCATTTACAAAATAATGTATTTGCATTACCATCCGCAATCATTCCCGAAACCGGAGCGCGCCATGTCCGCCAACCTCGACGTCGAATCGACACTCACTGATCGCTATCAGACGACCGTGCCGGAAACGGTTCGTCGTGCGCTAAAGCTGGGCAAGCGCGACAAGATTCAATACTCGATCCGACCGGGCGGCGATGTGGTTCTTTCCCGCGTTGCAGCTACCGAAGCGCATGATCCTGTTCTCGGTTCCTATCTGGGCTTTCTGGCCCGCGACATTGGCAACCATCCGGAAAGGCTCCAAGCCATTGACGCGCGTTTTTTACAGCGCATCCGATCATTGGTCGGTGGCGTCGAGGTTGATTTGGATGCAGCGCTGTCGGCGAATGATGAATGAGCGGGCGTAAGCCGGTCACGCTGATCATCAACGGTTGGCGGATTTTTGCCCATCCGCTTTTCATTGCGCAGCTCGATGCGATTGCGTTGCAGGTTGAAAAGCAAAAAAAGAAAGACCCAACGGGATTCATCCACAAAAACGCCGCCAAGCGATTGGCCGCAATCGTGAAGCTCGCATTCGAGGTGATTCCACAGGATCCGGCGCGCCCTGAATTCCGTCAAGGCAATACGCTTGGCGAAGAGCACAAACATTGGTTTCGCGCCAAGTTTTTCCAGCAGTATCGTCTCTTCTACCGTTATCACGCGCCGAGCAAAGTGATTGTGTATGCGTGGGTCAATGATGAGGAAACGAAGCGTGCCTATGGGAGTAACGATGACGCATATCGCGTATTTCGCAAGATGCTGGAGAGTGGTCGGCCCCCTGATGGCTGGGATCAATTGCTCGAAGAAGCGCGCGCGGAAGGGCTGAGGTTGCAGCGGTTTGCGGGGGAGGCGGGTTGAATTGAGGTGGGGAAGTTTTGGAGATTTGCGTTTGAGTTAGAGGTACGAGGCGGGAATCCTTTTTCGGCGTTGCCGAAAAAGCCACCTCGCGCCTTGCAGGGCGCTCGGATTCGCGAGGCATTCGACATGCCGCAGGGCATGTTTTGTGTCCGGCCTCATCCCCCGAAGAGTCTCGCGCCATAGGCGCTCGCCGTTCGCAGCGGCGCAACGCATGCGTTGCGAATTCCCGCGCTCACCGTTCCGGACGGCGATTCGATT
>JANOKK010000184.1:0-6602 GCA_031419255.1 Betaproteobacteria bacterium | reverse complement strand
CGCGGTGGCAACCACGTCGTTCACTTATTTCCAGATCGTGCTGGGCCAGGTGCTGGGTTATGCCGTGATCGCATTTGTACTATTGCCGCTTTACTACCGGCTGAATGTCACCTCGATCTACCATTTTCTTGATGTGCGCCTGGGTCGCCACGCCTACAAAACCGGTGCCGCATTTTTTATCCTGTCGCGCACATTGGGAGCAACCGCACGGCTGTACCTCGTCGTCAAAATATTGCAAGACGCGATTCTCGATGGATTGCAGGTGCCATTTTGGCTCACTGCGTTGGTGATCATGCTGATGATTCTCGCGTACACCTTCGAAGGCGGCGTAAAGACCATCGTCTGGACGGATACGCTTCAAACCACCTGCATGCTGATGGGCCTTGCCGTCTGCGTCGTTTATCTGTTGCATGGCCTGAACATAACTTTCACGGAAAGTGTCGCGCGCATGGACGCGCGCGGGCTCTCAACCATATTTGTCACCGACGTCGACAGCAAACAATTCTGGTTGAAGCAGGTTCTCGCCGGCATGTTCATCGCAATTGCAATGACGGGCATGGACCAGGAAATGATGCAGAAAAATATCTCGGTGAAGACGCTTGGCGGTTCGCAGAAAAATATCCTGTGCCTTGCCGTCATCATGCTGGGCGTGGTGCTGTTGTTCTTGTACCTGGGTGGGCTGCTTTATCTCTTTGCGGCGGAAATAGGCATTGCGGCAACGGGCGACAAAATATTTCCCGCCGTGGTCATGGGCCATTTGCCCGATTGGGTGCAACTGATATTCGTCATTGCGCTGATCTCGGCATTGTTCCCGAGCGCGGATGGGGCCATCACCGCGCTGACATCGAGCGTCTGCATCGATCTCCTCGGCATGCAGCGGCGGATCGATATCGACGAGGCGCGCAAAAACCGGTTGCGCAAACAAGTCCATCTCTCAATCGCGGCCTTGTTTCTACTGCTGATCATGATGTTTAAGTGGGCGGACAATCCCAGCATGATCGGGCTGATCCTGAAACTCGCCGCCTACACTTACGGGCCATTGCTGGGCCTGTTCGCCTTCGGGATTTTCACCTCCCGATCCATTCATGGGCCGCGGGTGGTGGTGATCGCGATCGCATCGCCGCTGATCTGCCTCGGCATCGAGACATGGCAGGCGGAACTGTTCACGACTTTCCGTATCGGATTGGAACTATTGATTATCAATGGCGCGATTACCTTCGCAGGTCTTTGGTTAATATCATCGCCCAAACGCGTGGGGGATACTGTTCCAGCGATGCGCGGACATTCATGATCAGAAACAACGACTCGTTGGGACAAAAAAGATGCCCGTGAACTTCGCAAAAGCAATGATTTTGGTGTCCGCGTGCCTATGCATGGCAATGCTTATCGGCTGCGTTTCGCCGACGCCGTTTCAGCCGGCAAACATCGAGCAATTGATCGTGCCCGCGAGTCGCTGGGGCGGCACACCAGCCGATGCATCGAGCGCGCGCGCACACACCATTTCGCACATTACGCTGCATCATCAGGGTGAAACTTTCCCGCCAGGCAAGGATGCCGCGAAATACCTCCGGGATTTGCAAAAATGGTCACGGACGACAAAGATGTGGATTGATATTCCCTACCACTATGTCATCGATCTCGATGGCACTATCTATCAAGGACGCGATATTGCGTTTGCGGGCGATACCAACACCGCATACGATCCCGCCGGACACGCCTTGATCGAGGTCGTCGGCAACTATGAGGAGGTCGAGCCCAACGCCGCGCAACTAGATGCCGTGGTCGCACTTATGACCATGCTTGCCGCCAAATATTCGGTGCCGTTGGAATGGATTCGCGGACACCGCGACTATGTGCACGACACGGTTTGCCCCGGAAAAAATCTGCAACGTTATCTTGAAAATGGCTTTTTTCGCGAGAAGGTTCGCAAAAACCTTGCAAGCATGAACGCAATCTCGCGCTGAAAACGCAGAAGAAATTGGATTGGTTAAACGCGCATTGTCACGGTGCGCGCGTCGCGAGATAGGCGGCAATTGCAATCATGTCGTCCAGATCGAGCTTCTCCACTACCGGTTTCATTTGCGCTGCCATGGCGCCGTCGCGAACACCGCTCTGAAGCTCATGCAACTGGCGAATCATGGTTGAAGGCGACCGGCCAACAATCGGCGGCGTCGAATCGAGGCCGCGCAAATCCAGCCCGTGACAGGTGGCGCACGCGGGCGACTTGCCAGGCACAGTGCCCGCCACCAATGCCTCGCCTTTCTTGACGCTCCCCGTTGGAACATAGGCGATAAACGTCGCCCGGGAATCGCGCAACTCAAAGTGTTCCAAGTCTTCAGGCATTTCGATAATGCGCCGTCCGATCGGTTCCGTGTTGCCATTCTTCTTGTCCGCCCAGACCCATCCCGCCACATAGGCCTGCGGAATCGATGCGGTTTCAACGACTCGGATATTGGCGCGCGGTTTCAGCGCGGAAAAGTAGCGGGCGGCTTCCTGTATTTCCTCATCGGTAATATTTTTTGAAAGCGAAATCATCAATGCCTGCGGCAAGCGTTTTGGCCGCGCGGTGCCGCGCTTGCCGACTCTGTAGTCGGCGAATTGCTGGACGATATACGCGGCCGGCAATCCAGCGATGTTCGCGTTTTCCGGCCCGCCGCGTCCATCGGCGCGATGGCAAACCCCGCACGCCTGCACAACGGGCTTTCGGCCCATGGCAACGATGTCGGGCAATTTGGGGTGATCTTGAGGATGCCAGACAGGTGCGGCAAACAAGTTACGCGAATCCGTCACGGTATAGCCGGCGACGCTCCCCGGTACAAGTCTAACGACGCCATCGTCCGGCGCGGGTTTGAAGTCGGGAGCGGCAACCGGGTACGCCCACTCGGGGAATTCCGCCGCTCGGCACGACGATGCGACAGCAAACAGCAACGCCGCCGCGATTGAAGCAGAAATTCCAGACATCGTTTGCATTCTCGCGACCATCAACGTCCTCTCCCGGCGAGTCCCATCGCGCGGCTGATCACTTCCTTCATGATCTCGTTGGTGCCGCCGTAAATCCGTTGCACGCGCGCATCGACGAAGGCGCGGGCAATCGGATATTCCCACATGTAGCCATAGCCACCGTGCAATTGCACGCACTCGTCGATGACCTTGCATTGTAAGTCGGTCGCCCAGTATTTGGCCATTGAGGCGGTGGCGGTATCGAGCTTATCGATCATCAGCAATTCAGTGCATTTGTCGATGAATACCTGGGCGATTTGCGCTTCGGTCTGTATCTCGGCCAATTTGAAGCGTGTGTTCTGAAAGTTGGCGATTGCCTGACCAAACGCTTTGCGGTCTTTCACGTAGGCGCATGTCCAATCGATCGCGGCTTGCGCGCTCGCGATCGCCGTGACGGCGATTTGCAATCGCTCCCAAGGCAATTGTTCCATCAGACATACAAACCCACGGTTCTCGAATGCATCGCCACCGAGCAAATTTTCGATTGGGATTTTCACATCGTTAAAGAATAGTTCCGCCGTGTCCTGCGCCTTCAGGCCAATTTTTTTCAAGCGACTGCCGGTTTCAAATCCCGGCATTCCACGCTCCACCAGCAACAAGCTGGTGCCTTTTCCACCCGCAGCCGGATTGGTCTTGGCAACCACGATCACCAGATCCGCGTGCCAGCCATTGGTGATGAATGTTTTCGAACCGTTGAGCAAATAGTGATCGCCTTGCCGGATCGCGGTGGTTTTCACGCCTTGCAGGTCCGATCCCGCCGCCGGCTCGCTCATCGCAATTGCGGTGACCAATTCGCCGCTCGCAAGTTTTGGCAAATATTTTTTCTTTTGCGCCTCGGTGCCGTAGTGAAGCAAGTATGGCGCGACGATTTCGCTATGAAGCGAGAAACCAATGCCAGTGAAGCCGGCGCGCCCCAATTCTTCCATTTCAATCACTGAAAATAGCTTGTCGCCACCAGCACCACCGTATTCCTCCGGCATGCTGGTGCAGAGAAATCCATTATCTCCCGCCTTGTTCCACACCGCGCGATCAACATAACCCTGCTCCTCCCACGCCGCATGAAACGGCGCAACCTCGCGTTCCAGAAACGTGCGAAAACTTTCGCGAAAAGCATCGTGGTCCGGCGTGAAAAGCGTACGTTCGATCATGCGGATTATTCCCGTATTTGTGATGATTGAAGAAACCGTCAAACCGGTTGCGCGCCAGTCTTATGCCTAGTCGCTAATTAAGTCGTGAGCAGCGCAAACACGGCATCCGTTCCCGCTGGCACGTTTGACCGCGCCTCCAGCCGCGTGTCCGGTGGCAGCCTTGCCTGCCGCGCACCAGCACCCGTCAACAGGATTTCGCCGGGTCTGGCAACATCTTCACCGAGCTTGCAGGCCGCATTCACTTCGGGACCGAAAATATCGGCGTCGCCGATTCGCAATACTTCGCCGTAGCCGATGCCGACGCAAAGCAACACTTTTTCCTCGTCAATTCGTGTTTCATTGTATTTGCGGGTGCATGACTGCATGGTCAGCGCACAGCGAATGGCGTCGTTCACATTGCGGAACATCACGATGAGGCTGTCGCCTTCGGTCTTGAGCAAAATGCCGTTGTCGCGTTCGATCAACGGCACCAGCAGCCGGTGCGATTCGTAAATTGTCTGCAAGAAATGCACAACGCCGAATTCGGCCACGTTGCGCGAGAAGCCGGCGAGATCGGTGTACATCACCGCCCAGGTTTCACCGAACAATCGCCAGATCCGCCGGTCGATCGATTTCTTGTCCGCGCCTGCAACGAGGCGCTCTTCGATCAGTTTTTCGAGCCGATCGGCAGAGGCACCGGAAACGACGTTATAGGTAAAAGGCATGGCGGGAATCCCGGATGTGACTTTCGTGGTTGCGACTGTTGCAGGCAAACCGAATGACTGTGCAATTTCAGTCAGTCGTTCGATGAGTCATTTTGCCAGCGCCGGTCGGACTTTGTGCACGAATATTTGCGCGACTGTCGCAAATGAGGAGTGAACGGCTTTGCTTGATACCCACGACAGAAAGTGGGTTCAACCGATACTCGATGCGATCGCGCAGGCATGTGATTGCGCGGGCATCAGCGCGAATGTGCTGACGGTTGTCGGTATGTTGACCGGATGGGTGGCCGCTGGCCTGACGTTAACAGGACATGCAATAGCCGGATTCTGCCTGCTGTGGATTTACGATGTGGCAACGGCTGATGCATGCGCAGGAGATGCTTGTCGAAACGAGTGAGGAATTCGAAGAAAATTAGTCAGGCGACTAGTAAATAAAAGTCTAGCACTGGTGCGGCTTTACAGACACTTTTCATTGAAACGCCTCACCAATGCTGGTTCTGCGTTTTATCGAAACCAGAATTCGTCGGCAGTCCCTAGTACGGCTGCCGCACGATGCTCTTGACCTGCGTGGTACCTGCGAACGGCCCGCCCGTGAAGGAATAATTCATGGTCGCGTTATTGGCATTGGCAAAATTGAAACTCAATGTGCCGGCGATCGCGAACGTAAACAGTCTCTTGTCATAAGTAACCCCAAGCCACGCAGAACTGACAGTGCTATAAATCGTTCCAGAATATGTATTCCCGGACCAATTGCCGTCGGGCAACACAAACCAGGTGGGCTTGCCGTCGGTGCCATAGGTGTACCACACCGCGAACACGGCTCCAGCTTGCTGAACCAGATTGATCCCCCATCCATTTTCCGTTTCACCGACCCACCACATGTCGCCGACGATCAATGGCGCGGTGCCCTTGCCGAACACTTGACGTGAAATCGACTTGGTTCCAGATTGGCCGTTGATGGTGTATTGCATCGTCGCCGTCGAGGCACTTGCAAACGCAATCGAAATGCTTCCGACCTTTGGAGGAACCACAAACAAGGTGGGAGTGTAGTTGTTGAGCGGTGCCGACGTTGGCTGGTAAATGTCACCGGTGTAGGTCGTAAAACTTGCATTCCAGGTGCCGTTCGGCAGAACATACCAAGTCGGTTTGCCCGCATTGTCGTAGACGTAAATGGCGACGAATTGAATATTGCCATGCTGCTGGATCGACATACCCCAGCCGTCTTCGGCATCCCCGGCCCACCACATATCCGAGTAGTTAAGCGGCCCCGGCGCCGCGGCGGGGATCGTGCCTGTGACGCCCGCAAAATTTTTCGGCGAATTCACGGCGGTCGTGCTATTGGCGTTAATGGACAATCCCCCGGTAGCCGGCAGGCTCGCATACGAGACGATATCGACATTCGCAAAATTGACACTGCCATTGGTCGTGAACAAAAAGCCATTCGGCACGATGTAATCCGGCGTCACCAGATTCAACGCGGCGAATCCCTGCGTGGCGATCAACATGGTTTTGCCGGCGGTATCGCCCGGCAGATTCGACGGAAATGTAAATCGATTGTTCTGCGTGCCTTGGGAACTGGTGAGACTTTGACCCGCCAGAAATTGCTGGCCGCCAGACAATGCGGTGAGCTCAATGAATTGAACACTGCCATCCGCGTTTGAGTAGATTTCGCTGATGCCCCACAGGTGAAAGGCGGCCTGCGCCGGCACCGCGAACCCAATAGAAACGACGATAAAAATCCGCAGAAAAAATC
>JANOKK010000183.1:0-1507 GCA_031419255.1 Betaproteobacteria bacterium | reverse complement strand
CTTGCTTTACGCAATGTTTTCCACCGCCGATTTTTGGCTGCCACACTTTCGCTAGACAGCTAGCGTCAGCGCACTAAACACCAATATCGGCGCGGCTTTCCGGGCATTTGTGCTCCAAAGTGCGCGCTAATCGTAGAGTCTGAACCTTGCGCCAACACACCTACTTGGTCGGCTTCTCCGCGAATTGCACCGCCATTGCCTTCAGCCTACACTTCAAGCCCATTCCAATTTTGCCCTCATGAAATCCCCCTCCCACCCGCGCAACAACCATGCGCCCCATCCATAGGCGCGAGCGCAGTGCGTCCCGATCCGGCGGCATGACCGCATCGAACATCACGCCCGTCACGCTGCTCACCGGCTTTCTCGGCAGCGGCAAGACCACGCTCCTGAATCGCCTGCTGCGCGATCCCGGCATCGGTGAAACCGCCGTGTTGATCAATGAATTCGGCGCGGTGGCGATCGATCATCTGCTGGTGCGCGAATCGAGCGAGAATTTGACGGTGCTCGCCAACGGCTGCATCTGTTGCTCGGTGGCGGGCGATATGGTGCAGGCATTGCGCGATCTTTATTTCAAACGCGCGAATGGTGAGGTGCCGGATTTCAAACGCGTCGTGATCGAGACCACTGGCTTGGCCGATCCCGCGCCGATCATGCATACCTTGATCGAAATGCCGCTGGTTGCCGCACGTTATTCGCTCGCGGGCGTGGTGACAACGGTGGATGCCGAACATGGTGCGCGGCAACTCGACGAACATATGGAAAGCGTCAAACAGGCGGCGGTCGCGGATCGCATTGTCTTGACCAAGACCGATCGCGTGTCGATCGAGCAGGTGGAACTGCTGCGCGCGCGGCTCCGCAGTTTGAATCCGGGCGCTGCGATGCTCGACGCCAACAACGGCGAAGTGGATTGCGCGACACTGTTCAATACCGGCTTGTATCAGCCCGGGCAACGCACGCCGGACGTGCGTGCGTGGCTGAAGGCGGAGGCGTATCGCCCGCTGCCCAAGTCCGCGTCGCCTTTCATTCGATCGGTACCCACTACACGCCACGATGAGCGCTTCCACGCCTTCACGATCAGTGTTGAGGCGCCCCTCGTCTGGTCGCGCTTGATCGAGGCGCTAGAGATGCTGGCCTCTTTGCGTGGTGATCAATTGCTGCGCATCAAAGGCATTGTAAATGTTGCTGGCGAGGATCGTCCGAGAGTCATTCACGCGGTGCAGCATACGATTTATCCGCCGGCGCAACTGGCGGCCTGGCCCGATGCCGATCGCACGACACGGCTGGTGTTCATTACGCGCGATCTGGATGAGGCGTTTGTGCGGGATACGCTGGCATCGTTTATTGTTGAATAGCGGAAAACATATCGCTGAGATCCCTCGCGGGGCTTTTCGAACACTGTATTCACCCGTTCGTCCCGAGCTTGTTGAAGGGTCTCGTACATCCAGCCCTTCGACAAGCTCAGAGCCTGCCCCGGTACGGTTGAAGCCGGGGGCGAACGGTGACTTAG
>JANOKK010000182.1:0-1078 GCA_031419255.1 Betaproteobacteria bacterium | reverse complement strand
AGTCGGCGATGAGCGCTGGCGCGCAATCTGCAAAGAAATCGAGTTGCGTTACCGGCGCGGCGATTTTCTCGGCGGCAGCGTGACGGGCATCGAGAAAATCAGCACCGAACTCGCGCACGGTTATCCGGCGCGCGGAGGCGAGAAAAATGAACAGGCCGATATGCCGGTCATCATTTAGCGGGCGGTAAACCCCAGTATCGGCGCGCCTCTCAAGGCATTTTATGCCGAAACGCCGCGCCAGTATTGGACTTTACTGCGCGGATGCGGGAAAAACCGTCAATGCGGTCGATCGACAAAGTGCGATGGCGTCTCGCCTTTTTCGATGCCGATCAATTGGTCGATGTGCGGATTTCGGCGGTGATTGAGCTGATTCCAACGCATGATCAACACCATCATTGCCGCTACGAATCCGCCAAACAGAACAATGATCATATTGATCGACAGTTGAAACGACAGCATCACCGAATACACCGCGACCATCAGCAGAATATTCAACTGTTCATTGAAGTTCTGCACCGCGATCGAGTGGCCGGCCGAAAGCAGCACATGGCCGCGATGCTGAAGCAATGCGTTCATCGGCACGACAAAAAATCCACCAAGCCCGCCCACCAGAATCAACAGTACGCAGACGATCGGCAACGCATACGTGATGGGCATGAACATTACCGCGAAGCCCATGGCGATGCCGAACGGCAGTACCTTGAGCGAATTTTTCAGCGTCATGTATTTGCCGGCGATCACCGCACCCACAATGGTGCCGACACTTGCCACCCCCATCAACATCGATGCCTGATCGAGACGCAAGCCAAGATGTTGCTTGCCCCATTCCAGCACCATCAATTGCAGCGTGGCGCCCGCCCCCCAAAAAAGTGTAGTGACGGCGAGCGAAATCTGGCCGAGCTTGTCGCGCCACAGTACGCCAACACAACGCCAGAAATCGGTGATCAATGTGATGGGATGGGTCTGCTGTTTCGGGTAACGCGCGCCGGTGTCGGGAATGTTCAGATTGAATATTGCCGCGATCGCATAAAACACGGCAATAACCAATATTGCCGCTTCTGGCGGCGTATCGACGCCG
>JANOKK010000181.1:0-10297 GCA_031419255.1 Betaproteobacteria bacterium | reverse complement strand
TGCGCGCGGGCGAAGCGATCGGCACGCGTCTCAATTCAGCAACCAATGGCCTGCAAGCCCGCAAAACATGGCTTGCCGGGCACGTCAAAACCAGCGGCAGCCTACGTCTTGATGTCGGTGCCGCGAACGCATTGACGCAAGGCGGAAAGAGCTTGCTGGCCGTTGGCGTGACGCACGTTGACGGCGAGTTTGAACGTGGCGAAGTGGTGAGTTGCCTCGACGCAAACGGCCGTGAAATCGCCCGAGGATTGGTGAACTACGCGTCCACGGAAGCGCGAAAAATCGCCCGGCGGCCCACGGCGGAATTTGAATCCTTGCTTGGCTATATTGCCGAGCCTGAATTGATTCATCGGGACAACCTGGTTCTGCTATAGGCCAATCTGACAATCGGTTAATCGCCCTCGACCGCCGGCACGCCGCTTTGTCGCAATTCCACAACCATCGTCAGTGTTTCGCTGGTCGCATCCAACTCGCCTTGGCGTGTGCGTAGCGGACGATGATGCCCATTTGTACCGTGTCGAGGCACTGGCTCGAGAAAGCGTACAAGTTGATGCAGTGCCTGCTTGTAAACATCGCGTTTGAATTCAATCACCGTATCCAGTGGCACCCAATAGTCGTGCCAGCGCCATGCATCGAATTCGGGATGCGTGCTCGCGCGCAGGCGTATGTCGTGGTCGCGACCGACCAGCTTCAGCAAATACCAGATTTGCTTCTGGCCTTTGTAGGTGCCGCGCCATTCGCGCTTCACCCAATGCGTCGGCACGCTGTAATGCAGCCAGCTCTTGGTTCTGCCCAAAATCCTGACGTGTTCGCGCTTAAGCCCTGTTTCCTCTTCCAGCTCCCGAAACATGGCGTCTTCCGGGCTTTCGCCCATTTTGATGCCACCCTGCGGAAACTGCCACGCGTGTTCCTTGATGCGCTTACCCCAAAACACCTCGTTCTTTGCGTTGCAAAGGACGATAGCGACGTTCGGGCGATAACCATCTCGGTCGATCATGGCCGTGCCCTTCCAAATCCATAGTTAAAGTGATTCTTTCACAATTTGAGATAAGTGACTAGCCGCCACCCGGACTAAAAAAACGTAGCAGAAAATGAGCTTCCGACGTTCAGGAATTCACCTATTCCGACCGCCAGCAAGCGTCAAGAGTTCCGTCAAAGTGTAAAATGGGCTTCGCCCGTGCATCATCATCAAATAAAAAGTCACAATAAATCATGCGCTTATCAAATTTCTTCCTGTCAACCCTGCGTGAGGCACCCGCCGACGCAGAGGTCATCTCTCAGCAACTCATGATGCGCGCCGGAATGATCAAGAAGCTCGCCGCCGGCATCTATACCTACATGCCGATGGGGCTAAGGTCGATCCGCAAAATCGAAAACATCATTCGCGAGGAAATGAATGCGGCCGGGGCGGTGGAATTGCTGATGCCGGTGATTCAGCCGGCTGAACTCTGGCAGGAAACCGGTCGTTGGCGCGAGTATGGGGCGGAACTCATGCGCATCAAAGATCGCCACGGGCGCGATTTCATCGTGCAGCCGACCTCCGAGGAAGTGATCGCTGACATCGCGCGCAATGAAATCAAGAGTCACAAGCAATTGCCGGTGAATTTTTATCATATTCAGACTAAATTTCGCGATGAGCGCCGCCCGCGTTTCGGCGTCATGCGTGGCCGCGAGTTCACGATGAAAGACGCATATTCGTTCGATAAAGACGATGCCGGTGCCAAGCGAAGCTACGACGCCATGTTCCAAGCGTACGAACGCATTTTCGCGCGCATGGGGCTCGTGTTCCGCGCAGTGCGTGCAGACACCGGCAACATTGGCGGCAAGGCCAGCCACGAATTTCAGGTGATCGCCGACACAGGCGAAGACGCGTTGGCCTACTGCCCGACATCAGACTACGCGGCCAATGTGGAAATGGCCGAGGCGATTTCACTGATCGCGTCACGCGCTCAACCAACCGAGACGTTGGCCAAGACCCCCACCCCGGGCAAGGCCAAATGCGAAGATGTCGCGGCGCTGCTAGGCATCGACCTCAAACGAAGCGTCAAATCGATCGTACTCGCCACCGAATCGACCGACAAGGAAGGCAACGTCACCGGAGTAAAAATCTGGTTGCTGTTGATTCGCGGCGATCACGAGCTGAATGAAATTAAGGCCGGAAAAATTGACGGGCTGAAAGCCGGCTTCCGTTTCGCGACCGAAGCGGAAATCATCGAACATTTTGGCTGCCCGCCGGGATATCTTGGGCCGCTGGGCACGAAGAAAATGGTCAACATCGTCGCCGACCGAACCGTCGCCAATATGAGCGATTTCGTCTCGGGTGCCAACGAAACCGATTTTCATTTCACCGGCATGAATTGGGGCCGCGACTTACCCGAACCGGTATTGGTCGCGGATATTCGCAATGTCGTCGCGGGCGATCCATCGCCTGACGGCAAAGGCGTGCTCGCGGTGCAGCGCGGCATTGAAGTCGGCCACGTTTTTGCGGGGCTCCCGTACCCCGAATCGATGAAGTTGATGTTCGCCAACGAATCGGGCCAGAACCAGCAAATGATCATGGGCTGCTATGGCATTGGGGTCACGCGCCTGCTGGGTGCTGCGATCGAACAAAACCACGACGCCAAAGGCATTGTTTGGCCGGATGCGATCGCACCGTTTTCAGTGGTGATTTGCCCGCTCGGCTATGACCGCAATGAAGGCGTCAGGAATGCTGCCGACGAATTGCATCACGCGTTGGCCGCTGCGGGCGTCGATGTGGTTCTCGACGATCGCGGTGAACGCCCCGGCGTGATGTTCGCCGATTGGGAATTGATCGGCGTGCCACACCGTGTAACGATCGGTGATCGCGGATTGAAGGATGGCAACGTCGAATATCAGCATCGGCGCGACGACAATGCGACGGCAGTGGCATTGAAGGAAATCGCGGCATCGCTTCGGGAAAAATTGTCAGCGACATAATCGTTGCCTGTTGCGGCATCGCGGTAAATCCATCGTCGACAAATCATCGTTGACTCAACAACAATTCCGGAGAACGCAATGATCGTCGGCTCGCCAAAGGAAATCAAAGACAATGAACGCCGCGTGGGCCTCGTGCCGGGTTCGGTGCACGAGCTTACGCGTCGCGGACATCAAGTCATCGTCGAGTCGGGTGCTGGCATTGGCGCGGGCATTACCGATGCAGAATACGTTGCCGCTGGCGCAGAAATGGTCGCGACTGCCGAGGAAATTTTCACCCGCGCGCAATTGATCGTCAAAGTCAAAGAACCGCTCGCCATTGAACGAAAGCGGCTGGCGCGCGGACAAATACTGTTCACCTACTTGCATCTGGCACCCGATGCAGAGCAGACGCGCGATCTGATCGACTCCGGCGCAATCTGCATCGCGTATGAAACAGTTACGTCGGCGCGTGGCACATTGCCGTTGTTGACGCCGATGTCGGAGGTCGCTGGCCGCCTTGCGCCGCAAGTTGGCGCACGCGCGCTGGAGGCATCCGCCGGCGGTCGCGGTGTGTTGTTGGGTGGCGTTCCCGGTGTCGCACCGGCCGACGTGGTGATTCTCGGCGGCGGCGTATCCGGTACGCACGCGGCCATTATCGCGTTGGGCATGGGTGCCGATGTCACGGTGCTGGATCGCAGCGCGGAGGTATTGAAGCGCGTCGCCGTCGAATTCGCCGGTCGGGTGCGCACCGTGTTTTCCGACAGCGCCAACATCGCGCGTTACGCCGCACGCGCGGACTTGCTGATCGGCACGGTATTGATTCCCGGTGCCGCTGCACCGAAACTCATCACCCGCGACATCGTCAAATCGATGAAGCCGGGAAGCGTCATCGTCGACATCTCAATCGATCAGGGCGGCTGCGCGGAAACGTCGCGACCGACGACGCACTCGAATCCGACCTACGACGAACATGGCGTTATCCACTATTGCGTAACCAACATGCCGGGTGCCGTCGCGCGCACCTCCACGTTTGCGCTTAACAATGTGACGTTGCCGTTTACGCTGGCACTCGCCGACAAAGGATGGCGGCAAGCGCTGATCGATGACCCGCATCTTGCAGCGGGCCTCAATGTCGCAGACGGCAAGATCACCTGTGAACCGGTCGCGTTGGCACAGCGCCTTCAATATGTGCCGCTAAAGGATGTACTGTCGGTGCCCTGACGCGTCTGACATTGAGGCGCCAAGTCATCCTGCGCAACACATGAATGCGTTATCCAACCTGCTCCGCAAGCTCGATCATCTTCACCACCGTGTTCCAGTTGCGCGCGGTCGCCGAGACACCCAGCAATTTCTCATATCGCGCAGCTAATTTTGATTTGCCGATGCCTTCGGGGGCGTAAAGATAAAACACTTTTCCCTTGACCATGTAACGCGTCGTCGACGCGTTTGATCTCGTTGAGGCCATCCCAATTCGCATTGACGGGCACCTCCGCGAGGAACGCAAGATGCAGGGATTTTGGCGCTGAGGCCGCCTCGGGAAACGGATTCGCCTTCGCGGCGGCCTCCAGTTCATCGCGAGTCAGCAGCAACACATTCGGCGCGAAGCCATGTGCGCGTAAGACCGCTCTTTCGATCTGTTTCGTGAGCGCAATCGCCTCACCCACGGAATGACGAAACACTGCATTGCCGCTCTGGATATAGGTCTTCACGTCTTTTGCACCGAGGCCCTCGATCAGCGATGCCAAAGATTTCATCGGCAAAATATTATTACCGCCGACGTTGATGCCCCGCAAAAATGCGATCCAGCAATTCATGAGGCCGCGATCAATCAGCGGCCCACCGAAAACAGTACCGCATTGTTGATCGCGTATACCGCGCCATCGGCGCCGATCGCGGTCGGCGTATACGATTCTGCGAGTCCGCTGGTAAGTTGTATGCGTTCGCTGAAGCGATTGCCGGCAAGATCCCAGCGGTACAAATAACCATCCTCACTGTTGGCAAGCACCGACCGCGTCACCGGATCTACCGCCGCAGTGTTGATGCACCACTCAGTGACACCACTTGGATACCAGGGATCGGGGGTCGGGCCAAGAATGGTGAGAATTTCCTTCATCACCGGGTTGCCGGAAATGGAATCGGCCTGGCTCTGATTGGGGTCGATGATGGCGATGCGATTCTTGCCGTCTCCGGTTCCCGCGCCGCCATAGTTGTTGTACATGCTCATCAACAAGTACGCCGAGCCGCCGTTGTACGAGGGCAGCATCGAGGCGGGTACGAGCGATGGCGTGTCATCCCAGCCGAATGAGCCGGGAGTTTTGTTGCGGTTCAATGTCGCGTCGAAATGCAGCAACCAACCGCGAAAATTGTGCGCGGGCACGTTTGATTCAAGCACGCCGAAATAGACATCGCCATCGGGCCCGACCATCGGCGAGGCGGTGCTGCTCTCATTGATCCACGCTGGCGCACCGGTGACAGGATCGGTGAGCGCAATCTTGGCGCGCGTCGCCAGCGTTGCGCTATCGAGCGCCAGCAGGAATCCACTTGCGCGGCCCGACGCGCGGTCGCCACTGACGGCAACATAGAGCGTGCGCGAATCGGGCGACAACGCAGGCGCGCTGTTCATGGCAACACTCTCTATCGTCGTGCTGCTCGCGGCCAACGACGCCGCCACCCACGTCCCACTGCCATTCGCCGTGACGCGGGCGATGCCACTGACGAGACCCGCCGGGTTGGCACCGTTTACAATAAAGCCGAAGAAAATATTGCCTGCGGGATCGCTCGTCAGCGGCGTGTTGATAAACACGTTTGCGTCATAAGTCGCGGTGGCGGCTGTGTAATTGGCGCTGCCAAAAAAAACCGCTGTCTGCAATGCGCCACTTGATGCGTCAACGTTGTCGCGAAAATACAATTTTCCTCCCGCGCCGGGCGCGTAAACGCGGTTCGCCGTGGTCAAGGTGAGGTTGTAGCTCGGCGTCCAGAAATTTCCCGATGGCAGACGATAATCGGTCGCCTCGGACCAAAGCAACGTGCCATTCGCACCCGCCCGCGCCTCAATGCGAAAACTGCCAGCGGCGGCGGTCTTCACCCCGATGAGCACGGTATTGCGTTGGCTGATGACGGGCGAACCGTAGTGGATCAGCAGCCGGGTACCGCTATATTGCGGCGCAAGATCTACAGGTGTTTGCCACACGATACGATTCAGCGACTGCGTGCCGACGCCGCCGAGGGCGGTATGCTGCGCGTCGCCGCCAAAGGTGTTCCAGGCAGGCCCGCCCGCGGGCTGGATGGGTGGCGGATCGGGCGGAGGAACAACGGCGGTCGGCGCGCTTCCACCGCCGCCACCGCAGCCGTGCAGTGCAATGAGCGCAATCACGATGAACGCGGATAGCCCCTGCGCCGAACGCCCCTTTTGACGCTTCATGGATTTGGAATCGCGCATTGGATTTTCATGCGGAACTTGGCCGGAGGTGACGATTGAGCATCATATGACCTCAGAAAGATGTGCAATCAGCCGATCGATTTCATCCACCGTATTGTAGTGCGCCATCGACACCCGCACCACGCCGCCCTGCGCACGCAAACCGAGCGCATCGATCAATTGCGTGGCGTAAAAATCGCCGAAGCGAATACCGATGTTGAATTTATCCAGATGCCGAACAACGGCTTCGGATTGCATGCCCTCGACCACGAAACTGATCGTCGGCAATCGACCATCTTGCACGACATGATCCATGCCAATGATGCGAACATTGTTTCGGCTTTGTAAAAAAGCCAGGAGTTTTTCAGCCAACGTGTCTTCGTGACGCGCGAAGCGGTCAAAGGCGAACTGCATGCGTTGCCGGTTTCCACCGATCGCGCCAAAGGCGGTTCCCATTTCGGTCAGATAGTCGGCGATACCCGCGCATCCATACGACAATTCAAAATTCACATTGCCCGGTTGCAGTTTGTAGGGCAAATCGTCTTGAGCGATGAAGTGATGATTGAGTGTCGGCAACGCCAGCAACAAATCGCGTTTGCCCCACAACACCGCGTAGTGCGGCCCGAATACTTTGTAAAAACTGAATACATACACATCCGCACCACTCGTTTGCACATCGACCAGCCGGTGCGGCGCATAAGCGACGCCATCGACGCACAATCGCGCGCCTGCCGCATGGGTTCGCCGAGCGACCTCCGCGACTGGATTGACTGTGCCGAGCACGTTCGAGGCGTGCGTCATCGCCACCCATTTGGTGCGCGCGTTGAGCAATTGATCCAGGTCGTCCAATGTCAGTTCAAACTTGTCATGATCAATTTTCCAGACATTCACGATCGCGCCGGCGCGTTGCAGACGCATCCAGCCGCCGATATTCGCTTCGTGATCGCAATCGGTGACGATGATTTCGTCACCTGCGCGGATACCTGGCAGGATCGCTTGCGTGAGCAGAAACATGAGACCGGTGGTAGAGCCACCCATCACCACTTCGTCGTCATGCGCGGCGTTGATCAGCTCCGCGATGGCGCGACGCGCCGCCAGTACTTTTTCTTGCGCCAGTACCGATTGCCGATAACTCGCGCCGAGTTGCACGCTGGTGGTCAGCAGGTAGTCATGGATGCGGTCGGCGACGCACCTCAATACCTGCGAACCGCCGGCATTGTCCAGATAGACGCAATCGGCATTGAGCGCAGGGAACTCAGCGCGCACGCGATCCAGTTCGTCGGCATTCATGGTTCGAGCATCAACGGCACAATGAGCCTCTTTTAATCATTCTGCATGTTGATCGCAATTTGTGTTTCACCGATTACGCCTCGCCCGCAAAGGCGTACGTGTTCTTGCCCGAGCGCTTGACCGCGTACATCGCCTGATCCGCGCGGCGCATCAACGTATCGCGATCATCGCCGTCGTTCGGGAACAGGGCGATGCCAATGCTCGCCCCCAATGTGAATACTTTTGTGTGCCATTCGATGGGCGCGCCAACGGCCGCTACCAGTTTCGCGGCAAGTTGCGCAATATCCAGACGATCCTTGACCTTGCCGATGATCACCACGAATTCGTCCCCACCCACGCGCGAAACGGTATCCTCGACGCGCACGGTTTCGCTCAGGCGACCAGCAATTACGCGCAGGCAATGGTCGCCCGCTTCGTGTCCGGCCGCATCGTTGACTGCTTTGAATCCGTCAAGATCAATGAACAGCAGTGCGACTTTGCCGCCTTCCCGTTCGGCGTGCCGGCACGCCACCTCAAGGCGATCATTCGCAAGCCTCGGCACCGGCAGGCCCGTCAAGGAATCAAAGTTGGCGAGCCGCGCAATTTCGTCGCGCTGATGGCTGATCTCGCGCACAAGATCATCGGTTGAGCGCTGGTAATAAGTCACCATCATCATCAGGCTGGCGAAGAAAAACGCCGACGCCATGAAATGTACTGCCCACTGATTAGTGCTGGTCGCGATGATTGCGGCGGGCGCGGGCAATTGCAAGTGACCGCTGATGTGCCCGAAGGCGACCAAAACAAGAAACACGGCAATTGCGGCTGACAAAATAAATACCATTCGCCGGCTCGCAAACAACGCCAGCAACAATACCGCAACGGGAAAAAACCAAACGCCGCCCGAGAGAAGGCCAAGAAAATAAACGCCTGAGGTGCCGACCGCCAAATTGAACGATATCGCGCATGCCGCTTTAAACGTTGCAGAAAATCGGGAACGGAAGAATGTCAGCGCCAATGTCATTGCGATTAGCGCGATCTGCGCGGAGTAAATCGGCAGCCAACCGGTGAAATTGGCGCGGCTGATCGACACCAGAACAGCCAGCGCGCCCATTCCCGCCCACATGATCAGCAGACGATCGATGAATTCTTCCTGCCACGCGGCGGATTTGATGGATGGCGATCGGTCGGTGGCGTCAATCATTCCTGCATTTTAACCGCGCGCAGGGATTGTCCTGGTCATCGTCAAGGCAAGTCGTTGGGGCACCACAACCGAGGTGAATTCGCTTGCACGGTTTCAGCGGCAATTGCGCGCAATTTGGATTGTGTGTCTTCGTCCACGCTGAACTGCGGCATTGCCGGCAAATTCAGCGGCGAAAGATTGGACATGGTTGCATAAATGATCAAGGCCGCGAGGAACGCGCCCGCCGGCGCGGAGTGATTGCCGTCGCGATCGTGCAATATCAGTTGCGGATGCCGCAATTGCGCGAGATCAAAGGCTTGCGGAATCGGCGCGATGCACGCAGCCTGCTTACTCGCGATCGAGACATGCAGATCAAAGATGCGTTGGGTTTCCGCGATGTTTTTGCGAGACCATTCGGGAAATAGCACCGGTAGCGCGCTTTGGTTTCGCGACAATCGAATCAGTTCTTCCGCTTCCGCCGTCGAATAAGAGAATTGACCGCTGCTGCTGTACTTCTGTGCCTGCAAAATGACGACACTCCACTGTCGGCTCTTTAACAAATTGAGTGATGCCGTGTCTGTGATGCGCTCTTCGAGAAACATCCAGCCGGGCGCTTCCACCACCGCAACTGTTTTCGATGGCATGCCCGCACGCATCATCGCCGCTACCATCCCGGTAAGATTATTGCCCGACGTGTGACTGTTTCCCATGAAGAGCAAATTGATGTCGGCACCCGCTGTTGGGGTGGGTGGCGTTGCCGCCACCGCAGCAGGCGCCGCACCACCACCACCCGAGCCACCTGACCCACATGCGCCGAGCAGCGTTGCCATCAATACCAATGCGCTCGCAAACGCGAATTTTATGCCGAGGCATCTTGGCCTCGCGCACCGCCGATCAAGATGTGGAATTGGGTGCATTTTCTCCGCCCGTCTTAGTCGCCCTGCATGGGTACCGTACCAGCATCGATCGCCCGCCCGCGCTTTCTGTACGACTGCACTGCAAAAACCAATCGCTTCAACAGCCGATAGATCAGACGAATCAGCAGCAATGCCAGAAGCGCCTCGAAGAAAGTCAGCACAAATGCAACGAACGCATTCACGCGTGCTTCGCGAACGTGAAACTTGGCGATCGCGCGATCGCGGGCGATCTCGATCGAATCATAAAACGTTGGCACCACCAGCAGCGTGAGGATGGTCGAGGTGATGGTGCCGCCGATAATCGCGATTGCCATCGGTCGGTAGAATTCACCGCCCTCGCCCAAGCCAATTGCCACTGGCAACATGCCGGCGATCAACGCGAAGGTCGTCATCAAAATTGGCCGCAAGCGCACGCGTCCGGCGTGCATCAACGCTTCCTCGCGGCCCACACCCCGCTCTTCTTCCTTGCGTGCGCAATCGAGCAGCAATATCGCATTCTTCGCCACCAGCCCCATCAACATAATGACGCCGATCAGACTCATCAAGTTGAGTGTTCCCCGAGTCGCCAATAGTGCC
>JANOKK010000180.1:0-2473 GCA_031419255.1 Betaproteobacteria bacterium | reverse complement strand
CCGGCAGGAAATCCGGATGGTGCGTTCACGAAACGATCCGAACTGCGATAATTGCCGTTGATTCGGGCAAATTGTGAGGGAACGCGCATGCGCATCAATGTGATTTTGTCGTCAGCCATCGCCGGGGTCGTTGCGTTAACTGCTTTCGGTGGCGTCGCTGCGGCACCGGACAAGGCGCAGGAAAAATTACCGGCAAAAATGGATCGGGAAAAGTGTTACGGCATCGCCAGGAAACAGGCCAACGACTGCAGTACCGCCACGCACACCTGTGCGGGTCAGGCCAAGGCGCACAACCTTCCCGATGATTGGAAGTACGTCGCGAAAGGCACCTGCGAGCAAATGGGCGGCAAATTAAGGATCGCCAAAAGCGAAAAACCGGCGGCTGCGAAGCCGTAATTTTCAAACCTGATAGAGGATAAACATGAGCACAACCAAATTGATCGTCAGCAGTGCAATCGCCGGCTTGGTATCTCTGGCCGCATCCGGCGTCGCCGTCGCACAAGATAAACCCGCTGCCGCCGCCAAGGAAAAATGCTACGGCATTGCCAAAAAAGGCGCGAACGATTGCGGCACCGCCAAGCATTCCTGCTCAGGCCAGGCAGCATCCGACAATTTGCCGGAAGAATGGAAATTTGTCGCCAAAGGTACCTGCGAGGGCATGAAAGGCTCGTTGAAAAAACCCGGCGACGCGAAACCGGCCAAGAGCGAGTCGACGAAACCTACGTACTAGTCGCCGCCATTGTTCGTTCGCGTCTCCATTGAGAATGATGCCCCCGCCGTGATACGCGGGGGCTTTTTTTCGCGCCATGACTAAGACAATTGCGGATTGCGGTGTGATCGCGACACGCGCCGGCATCGGGCTGCGCACGCCGCATTACCAATCGATCCTCGCTGATACGCCAGCGGTTTCGTTTCTGGAAGTCCATAGCGAAAATTTTTTTGGCGAGGGCGGACAGCCACTGAAAATGCTCGCGCGCTTCCGCGAGGACTATGCGATCAGCACGCACGGGGTAGGCCTGTCGCTGGGCTCGGCCGATCGGCTCGATGCCGAACATCTGCGAAAACTGAAACGCCTGGTGGATGCGATCGAGCCTCGGCTGGTTTCAGAGCATTTGTGCTGGGCCGGCATTGCGGGACGTCATCTGAACGACTTGTTGCCGCTGCCATACACGCCCGAAGCGTTGGATTCGGTCGTTGCCAATGTGCTCGAAACGCAGGACCTGCTGAAGCGGCAAATCCTCGTCGAGAACGTATCGAGTTACCTGCAATTCAATGATTCCACGATGCCCGAATGGGAATTCGTGGGCGAAGTCGCGCATCGCGCGGGTTGCGGGATTTTGCTCGACGTAAACAATATTTACGTCAATGCCATGAACCACGATTTTGACCCGCTGATTTACCTCGATGCGATTGCGATCGGCAGCGTCGGCGAGATTCATCTGGCCGGCTTTCAGGATACGGGTGAAATTTTGATCGACACGCACGGCGCACCGGTGTGCGATGAAGTCTGGGCGCTTTATGAATATGCCATCGCGCGCTTCGGGCCGGTGCCGACATTGATCGAATGGGACACTGATATTCCTGCGCTTGATGTGTTGCTGGCGGAAGCCGGCAAGGCGAACCGCATTCTTGCCGATACGGGAGGCAGGCATGTTGCGTGAATTGCAAGTTGCATTCGTCGACTCGATCTTTTCAGGCAGAGATAGCGATAAATTAGCCCCCGCGATTACCGGTGGCAAACTTTCCAGCGCGCGCCGACTTGACGTCTATCGACACAACGTCTTTGCCAATCTGCGCGGCGCACTTCGCGATATATTTCCGGTCGCCGAGCGGATCGTCGGCGAGGCGTTTTTTCAGCATGCTGCCGATCAGTTCATTCGCGAAACGCCGTCTACCTCGGGCGATCTACATCAATTTGGCCGCCAATGGCCCGCGTTTCTGGCCACCTACCCGCATGCGCAGGAGTTGCCGTATCTTGCCGACGTGGCGAGTTTGGAATGGGCCTGGCACGAGTGTTTTCATGCGGCCGATGCGGCAGCACTTGACATCAGTCGCCTTGCTGCAATCGATGCGACCGATCACGGCGCGCTCATCTTCAAATTGCATCCGGGCGTGCGACTGGTGTTTTCAGAATACCCGGTGCTGCAAATTTGGTGCGTCAACCAACCTGACTATGTGGGAGAGATGGGCGTCGATTGGGAGAAAAGGGGAGAATATTTGCTGGTGAGGCGGGCGATCGACGCAGATGGTGCGATCGGCGTCGAGATCGAATCACTGCCGTCAGATGCGTGGCACTTCCTTGGCGCGTTGCAAGACCGCCTCGCGCTCGAAACCGCTGCTTCCGCCGCGCTTGCAGTAAACGAGAATTTTGATTTGCAGCGTTTTCTCATCGCATCCGTCCAATCGGGAGTCATCACCGATTTCGAGAAGGATCACTCAATGGCTGGATTACCCACTGATTCCATTTCAAAAG
>JANOKK010000179.1:0-5904 GCA_031419255.1 Betaproteobacteria bacterium | reverse complement strand
TCGGCGCCGGGCTTGAAGCCCGCGCTGATTTCCTCCGGCGCAATTTGTTTTGCCACCAGCATGGGCGCTTTCGGCACCGCGTTCACACTCGCCACCAAGATCAACGTACTGCCAATTACGATCTACAGCGAGTTCACCAACTACGCCAATTTTTCGCTCGCCGCCGCGCTGTCGATCGTGTTGGGATTGATCACCTGGCTCGCTCTTGCGTTGGCGCGATCGATGGCCGGTTCCACCGTTGCGGCGGCGGCGTGAACCGATGAAACGCACCGCACGCTTCTATCTCCAACTCGCTTTCACCGTCGCTGTTTGCGCATTCCTGATCGTTCCGGTGGTGCTCTCCATCATGGCGGGTGTGACGGAGAATTTTTTCGTCGGCATCAAGAGCGGCCTCACACTGCGCTGGGTGGTGGAAGTCTGGTCGCTGTACAACAAAACCATCTTCCTATCCATCGGCATTGCACTCGCCACCCTCGTGGTCACGCTGCTGATCGGCGTACCGGCCGCCTATGTGCTCGCCCGCCGGCAATCGCGCCTGACGCGCGCGATCGAAGAATTGATGGTGCTGCCGGTTGCCGTACCCGGCCTCGCCACCGCGCTCGCGCTGATATTGCTCTACGGCCAATTCAGTGGTTTTCGCATCAGCTGGACCTTCATCCTCGTCGGCCATGTGTTGTTCACGTTGCCATTTATGGTGCGCTCGGTGTTGGCGGTGATGGGCGCGATCGATTTGAAAACGCTGGAGGACGCCGCCGCGAGCCTCGGTGCCACATTCACTCAGCGCTTCTTTCACGTCATCCTGCCCAATTGCCGGCAAGGCATCCTCGCCGGTGCGCTGATGGTCGTGACGTTGTCGATGGGCGAATTCAATATCACCTGGATGCTGCACACACCGCTCACCATGACGCTGCCGGTGGGTTTGGCCGATAGCTACGCCTCGATGCGACTAGAGATCGGCTCGGCGTACACGATTGTCTTTTTCATCATGATCATTCCACTCTTGATTGCGATGCAATGGATGTCGGAGCCCGCGAAGAAAATTGTTCGCAATGATGCCGGGGGGAAGAATGACCGTTCGCCCTGAGCCTGTCGAAGGGCTGCGTGCATCAAGCCCTTCGACAGGCTCAGGGCGAACGGGTTAAGTTTGCGAATCTACTCAACTCTGGACGATGAATGGATGACACGGTAGGTATACGACTCTCCGGTTGCGCGAAGACTTTCGCCGACGGCACGCGCGCGCTTGAGCCTGTTGATCTCGATATCACACCCGGCGAAACGCTGGTGTTGCTCGGGCCTTCGGGCTGCGGCAAAACGACGATGCTCAGAATCATCGCCGGGCTGGAGCAGCCGGATGCTGGCGGACAAGTGTTTTTCGGCATCAATGACGTGACGCCTCAGCCCATCGAGGAGCGTCGCGTCGGCATGGTGTTCCAGAGTTACGCACTGTTTCCCAATATGAATGTTGCGGAGAACATCGGCTACGGCCTCAAAGTTCGCGGCATGCCTGCTACCGAAAAAAAGTCACGCGTCGATGAAATGCTGACGATGATGCGCCTGGAGCCATTCGCCGCGCGATCGATCGATCAACTTTCCGGCGGTCAACGCCAGCGTGTGGCCCTCGCACGCGCGCTCGCGGTACGGCCTCGCGTATTGCTGCTCGACGAGCCGCTGACGGCGCTTGACGCAAAGTTGCGCGAGTCACTTCGCGCAGAGATCGATCGGCTGCTGCGCAGTCTCAACATCACCGCAGTTTATGTCACACACGATCAATCCGAAGCGATGGCGCTGGGTGATCGCATCGCGGTGATGGACAAAGGCCGCATCGCGCAGATCGGTACGCCGCGCGATATTTATTACCGGCCCGCGACGCGCTTTGTGGCGGATTTTATCGGCACCATGAACCGCGTGCGGGGGATGGTGGAAGGAGAGAGCCTGCGACTACCAGGCGGACTGCTGCACATTGGTCCGCGCAACTCGGGCGAAGTATTGTTTCGTCCGGAAGATGTACGCATCGTGCCGGATGGCGAAGCGCAACTGCGCGCCAAAATCGTCAGCGCTTTTTTCCTTGGCGATCACACGCGCCTGATTCTCGATGCAGGCAACGAACAGACAATCACCGCCGAGACCGCCCTGCGCCGCGAATTCAAGCCCGGCGATGTCGTGCCGATTGCGGTCGATGCCGAAGCGCTGTTGTTTCTGGAGTAACAGAGAGATTTTCTCTCATCTTAACTTCCGTTCGCCCTGAGCTTGTCGAAGGGTTGGGTGCGCTACGCTGGAACAAGGGGCTAGCCAGTGTGTACTTCGACAGGCTCAGCACGAACGGAGCTTATAAAAAATTTCTTCCAGCGGCTACAATTTCCATTCACAAACCATTCACCACAATATGCTCATCTGCCAAATCAGCGATCTCCACATCAAGACCCGCGGGAAACTTTCTTACGGTGTCGTCGATACCAGCGGCATGTTGAAACGCTGCGTTGAACATATCCTCGCGTTGAAACAAAAACCGGATATCGTCATCGCCACGGGCGACCTCACCGACTTCGGCCGCCCCGATGAATATGCGCACCTTCGCGAATTGCTGTCGCCATTGGCGATGCCGCTGTACCTGATTCCCGGCAATCACGATCATCGTGAAAACATGATCAATGCATTTCCCGATCACCCCTATCTCACCGAGTTTCCGCCATTCCTCCAGTACGCCATAGAGCACCTGCCGATGCGTATCCTCGCCATCGACACCGTCATTGCCGAAAAAAGCGGCGGCGAATTATGTGAAACCCGCCTCAACTGGCTTACGCAAAAACTGGAACAAGCACCTGATCGCCCAACCATCATCATCATGCATCACCCCCCATTCAAAACCTTCATCGGCCACATGGATGATATTGGGCTCAACAATGCGGAATGTCTCAAAGCCATCGTCGAGCGCCATCCGCAAATCGAGCGCATTCTCTGCGGCCATTTGCACCGCCCGATACAAACACGCTGGGCCGGCACGCTGGCGTCCACCTCTCCCAGCCCCGCACATCAGGTGGCGCTCGATCTCTCGGTCGATGCGCCGTCGCATTTCGTGATGGAGCCGCCGGGCTATCAATTGCACAAATGGCATGCCGATTCCGGCCTGGTATCGCACACGGCATACATTGGAAAATTCGACGGGCCCTATCCGTTTCACGATGAAAATGGCTTGATCGAATAGACGGCTACCTTTTTTTTCACCTTTCACGCATCGCATAATATGAACGACAAAATATCCGAAATCCTCGAGCTCACCGCCACCAGCATGGCCAGCGGCGGCACCTTGCAAGATCTGCACGAGGCCTGTGAAGCGTTTGCGTTGGCGCACATCATCCCCGACAAAAGTGATCACGAGGCCGCCGAGATGCTGGCCTGTGGCATGAGTCGCGCACTGTGGCGCTCCATGCCGAATCCGTCGCGCCAATTTCAGATTGAAAAATTGCCGGCGCTCGGTCGCAACGATAAATGCGCCATCGGCCTGCCGTGCAAACACAAGCAATGTTGCGGTGCCACGCCGGATTTTCCCGTCTTCGAGGCGGAGCAATGCTGGGCGGTTCTGTGCGAAGTGTTGCCCGCGAACCGGATGCAGGACATTCTCGATTCCGGGCGGCTGCCGGATGGCATGCTGGCCCTGGTCGCACACCGCCTGCTGGAGACCGATCCGGAACGCGTGCGCGCGCTGCTGGAGCCGCGATTCTCGGGCAAACTGAATCCCAAAGAAAAACATGCCGGCGACCTGATGTGGGCATTGTGCGATGCCTACGACATGCTGGGCGAGCCGAAGAAAAAAATCGCGCTGCTCGAACGTATCGCGTTGGAGGCGGGCGGGCAAACCCGCGCGGACGCGCTGCAGCGGCTCTCATCGGTGTATTCCGATATTGGCGAATTCGACCGCGCATGGAGGTACTTTCACGAGGCGCAGCGCGCCGCACCCGACGACATTTCGCTCGCGCATCTGGAAATACTGATGCTAGTCAGCCAGAAACGCGACGCCGTCGCCCGCGAACGCGCCAAATTCTGGGCCGCCAAAATCATGCGCGCGGGATACGACGAGGCGGAGTTTCCGTTGCTCGGGTGGCTGCGGCAAATCGGTCAGGGGCTCGATCCCAAGCAGGCAACCGCCGATTTGACATCCGACCAAATGGGCCCTTGGGAGAAGCGCGTGATCGCCGCAGTGGAGGCCGGCTTGGCGAAGCCGGTTTCGACGCAACACCTGCGCGCGGTCGATGTGGCGACCTTGCCGCCCGAAACACCCGAAGAGCGCGAGGTCGAGTTGGTCAAACAACTGATGGGCATGGGCCTCGCGAAACGCGACGCGATCGCGCAGGCGAAAAGTCTCGCCGCCGACATCGCGGCCCAGGAAAAGGAGCTGGGCGAAAACTCAGCGGAAGAGGAAGAGGCGGACGCGGACGACACCCGAAACAACGAGCATGCGCTGACACCAGACGCACACATGGCGGCACTCGAAGACGCGTGGCATCGGGCGTGGCCGTTGTCAAAACCCATGTCGACGCGGCCCTTGCCGGATTTCAAGCCCGATGTGTGGGTGCCGCCCCAAGTGGAATTCTGGGTCGCGTTTCTCGAACAGCATCCGGACACGATGGATAGCCCCGACATTCTCGACGACATCCTTTTCGCCTTGACCGACGCGCCGACTGACGCCGCGACGTGGTCCGCGACACCGGTGCGCGAGAAAATCCGCGAACGCGTGAGGGCCATAATCGACGCGGTGATTCCGCCTGGTGCGATATTGCCGTGGGGAATGCACGAAAATCGTCCCGTGCTGCGCATATTGTCGCAGGAAGCCATGGATTTTTTTTACGACGATGAACCCGACGCCCTCGCGCGCCTGCAAGCTGTAATACGTTTGAATCCCAACGACAATCACGGTCTGCGCGATCTCATCGTCAATCTGAATTTGAAGCGCGGCGAAAATGTGGAAGCGCTCGCCTTGTGTGCTTCCTATCCCGACGACGGCATGCCGTCGCTCGCTTTTGGAAAAGCGCTCGCGCATTTTCGATTGGGCGAATTGCCGCTGGCCACCGCCGCGCTCAAAAAAGCCCACAAGCACAGTCCCAAGATCGTGAAGTTCCTGTTACCCGCCCGCAAAGCCGAACCCAAGCGCTCGGAGTACGGTATGCAAATGGGTGGTGACGACGAAGCATGGAGCTACCGCGACGAGATGCGCGACGTCTGGCAGGCGACGCCAGGGGCGATGGATTGGTTGAAGTAAACGGTGGGGTGACCGGCTGGAAACATCTCTTTTTTCTCCATTGAACTCGCCGATAAAGACTCGCACCTGAGACATTGGGAAGGGCACCGTTCGTATGGCCCAGTGTCTTATCGGTTCATGCCTTGCAATATGATGTACTCCACCCGGATTCCAGCCGACATGCATGCCCCCACCCACACCCTCGAAACCTCCGAAGAAGCCGGCGTGCGCTTTCTGCATTTCGGTTCCGAGTGGGTACAAGGCGCCATGCGCATCGCCCGGCCCTATTCATTGGAGCTGGAATACACGCGCGAGATGGCCGCATGCCTGTTATTGCGGCCAGAATCCGATTGGCCGAAGCGGGTATTGCAGGTGGGTTTGGGGGCCGCGTCACTGACCAAATTCTGGCAGCGCCATCGACCGCTTGCCAAACAGACGATTGTTGAAATCAATCCCGCCGTGGTGGCGATGGCCGAGCAATCGTTCAAATTACCGCGTGCGTTCGCACGGGAAGCAGCGAGTATCGATATTTGCATTGCCGATGGCGTTGCATGGATGCGCGCTGATGGTGTGGGCAGTGGCTCTAATGCACACAAAGACAAGTACGATTGCATCATGGTCGATGGCTATGATCACAACGCACGCTTCGGCGCGCTCGGCACCGAAGCGTT
>JANOKK010000178.1:0-7868 GCA_031419255.1 Betaproteobacteria bacterium | reverse complement strand
CAGATTTTGGCGGATGTCGAAGAGCATCTGCGTGCATTGCCGATTCCGAAAAACCCGCATTTTTTTGCCATGCAAAATGTCGCGGATTACGATGCTGGATGAACCATTGGCAAGCTTTCGTAGACGAGAAAATTCCAGCACGGGCGCGGCGTTCGGCGGCAAAACACCGGGAAAGCCCCGCCCACGCTTGTGTTTTCCGGGTTTTGCCTAGAACCCCACCACCCGCACATTCACAAACACCGACCGCGATGGCGTGTTGTAACCCTGTGCGAGTTCGTATTTCTGCGCGGTAAGATTTTGCCCAACCACTTCCACGCTAACGTTCTTGTCGAGGCGGTAGCGGATACTCGCGGCAAGGACGCCGTAGCCGCCCATTCGCGAGGCCGGCGTTTCTCGGTTGGAGTCATAGCGCGCGCCGCTCGCAGCGAAATCTGCTGATACGTTCCACTCACCGACATTGCGCGCGGCGCTGAGCGCGCCGAAACGTCTGGCACGCGAGCGCAATTGGAAACCGGTGTCTCCATCTTCCGGGCGCTGCGCGGTGAAGGATGCTTTGAGTGTTGTGCCGAAAATGATCGCATCGACCTGCGCTTCCCAGCCACGAATGCGCGCGCGATTGACGTTTTCCGGCTGGCCACTATTGCGCACCGGGTCGAAGACGAACACGATCAAGTCATCGATGCGGTTTTCAAAGTAGGCCACATTGACGCGCGCGTTTTGCGTGCGCAGGCGCACACCGGCTTCCGCCTGATCGCTACGCTCGGGTTTCAAATTGGGATTGCTAAAACCTGGGTAGTAGAGATCGTTGAAGCTCGGCGCGCGGAATGCGCGACCGCCGCGCAAGTAACCGGAAAACATGGGTGACAACGCATAGCCATAAGACGCAACACCGGTGTTGCGGTGTCCGAATTGTTTTTCCTCATCGCGCCGCACGGTGAATTCAAATTGCGCCGGGCCGAGCCTTTCCAGGTAGCCGCCAAACACCGACGTGGTATCGCGCTTTTTTGCCGTGTAGCCGGTGTCGCTATCGAGCTTCTCGCCGCGCCATTCGATGCCGGCACTCATGTGTCCTGTCGCCGTTTTGAACTCGTTGAACCAGCTCGCCTGGCTTTGCCCGGTTTTGAAACGGCCCGGAAAGCTTGATGAGATGACGCTGTCGTCGATCGTGCGGCCGAGGATCAATCGCGATTTCCAGCCGGCGGTGAAATTGTTTTCCGACGTGATGTGATAGCCGGAAAGTGTTTGCCGGTTTGATGCGGGCACCGTCGGCCCGGCATCGAAATCGGTGTCGCCGCGCGATTGCCACGCAGTGAATCCCAGCGTCTCGCCTTGCCACAACGTTTGCGAAAGTTTTACCAGCGCGTGGGTATTTTGGTAGGGGTCACGATCCGCGTTGTAAGTGAATGGCCCGGCCGCCGGATTGCTCGCCGATTGCGGCTTGCTGCGCTGATGGCCGACGTCGAAAGAAAGTGCGGTCTTGCCTTCGGTGACGGAGAATCCGGCATTGAACGCCGCAGTTGAATCACTGCCCGCGCCGACGGATGCGGTCGCGCGCGCTTTACCGGCGGCACGTGTGAAGATTTGAATTACGCCGCCGATGGCATCCGAGCCGTACAAGCTCGACATCGGGCCTTTGACTATCTCGATGCGTTCGATCAAGTCGAGTGGAATATTTTCAAACGCGGTCGCACCGGAGGTCGATGAACCAACGCGCAAGCCGTCGATCAACACCAGTGTATGTGTCGCACTCGCGCCGCGAATGAATACGCTGGAAGGCTGGCCGGGGCCGCCGGTGGCACGGATTTCAAGTCCGGCTTTGCGTTGCAATAACTCGGTCAGTGTGGCGACGCCGGCGGTGTCGATATCCGCGCGAGTAATGATGGTTGCTTGCGCGTATGTGCTGTCCAGCGGTTGCGCGCTGCGGGTGGCGGTGATGACGACATTGTCGAGACGATTGGGCGCTTCGGTGACTTGCGCGCTCACGTTTGCCGAGATTGCAAAGGCGAGCGGGAGCAGCAGGGGTGATGCGTTGCGACGAGGGACGGACATGGAAAGACTTTCGGATGTCGGCCAGCGTCCCCGCAGGCCGTTTTTCTTCATGCAGGCGCGGTCAACGCGACACGGCCTGCACACCAGCCTGAATCGATCGTTTGAATCGACAAAGGCATGAAGGCCGGTATCCGGACTGATGGCGTGCACGCGCGAAAAAGATGCGCCTGCATTCGCGATGACCTTCCCGGTTAAAGTCACTCAACCAGTGGTATCACCATCGCGAACAAACCAATCACCGTTGCGGGGGCAGTGCCCGAATTGTGCGGGCTTCCCGTTTAACCCTGCGGCTCGAAAATCGTGAACCGCAGGGCACCTTGCATGCCGAAATTATACGGGATGGCGCGCGCGCCCAGCGCGTTCAGCGCATGCGGCGATGCAGCCACGCGAACATGTCGTCCGGCGGCAATGGTTGCGAAATCAGAAATCCCTGCAGGAGTTCACAGCGATTTTCTTCAAGGAAGGTACGTTGGGTTTGCGTCTCCACGCCTTCTCCAACCACTCTCAATTCGAGGCTGGTGGCCAGGCTGATAATGGCGAGCGTGATCGCGACATCGTCGGTGTCAGTCGGCACATCGCGGATGAAAGAGCGGTCGATCTTTATTTTGTCGATCGGATAACGCTTCAAGTACGACAGCGACGAGTAACCGGTGCCGAAATCATCCACCGCGAGGGTGATGCCGAGATCTTTCAATTGATGCAAGGTCCGGCTCATGGCGTTAACGTCTTCCATGAACAGGCTTTCAGTTAATTCCAGCTCAAGCATTTCGCCGGACACGCCGTGCTCGCGCAGGCGCGCCGCGATGTCCTCCACCAAATCTTTTTGCTTGAATTGCACCGCCGACAAATTGACCGCAATCGGCACCTTGATCCCGGCATCGGCCCACGCGCGCGCTTGACGGATGGCCTCGTTGATGACCCAGCGGCCGATCGGCATGATGAGGCCGCGGTGTTCGGCGACCGAGATGAACTGATCGGGGCCTAAAAGCCCAAGCTCTGGATGCTTCCAGCGGATCAATGCCTCTACCGCGCTGACCGTATCAGTTTTCGCCACCACTTCCGGCTGGTAATGCAGCAGGAATTCAACTTGCTTGATCGCCTTGCGAATGCCGGACTCCATCGCCAATGCCTGAAAAGCGGATTTGTTGAGGCTCGGCGTGAAGTACTGATAATTGCTGCGGCCGCGATCCTTGGCGAGATACATCGCGGCGTCGGCATTGCGAATCAGCGTATCGGGCGTTTCTCCGTCTCTCGGAAACACACTGATGCCGATCGATCCCGACACCGACAAGACTTGTTCCTCCAACGAAAATGGCTCGCTGATCGCCTCAGATATTTTTTCCGCCACCGGCGCGATATCCTCGGCCGTCGACAAATCCGTGACGACCACGACAAACTCATCGCCGCCGAGACGCCCGACCATGTCCGCGCCGCGCAGGCAGGATTGCAGGCGGCCGGCCACGCGCTTTAACAATTCGTCGCCAGCAAAATGGCCGAGCGAATCGTTGATGGTCTTGAAATTGTCGAGATCGATAAAGAGCACGCCGATCATGCTGTTTTGCCGGCGCGCCGAGGCCAGCAGCACTTGCAGACGATCCATCAGTAGTGCGCGGTTCGGCAGATGGGTGAGGATATCGTGGTGCGCAAGAAACTGGATGCGCGCCTCCGCCTGCTTGCGGTCGCTGATGTCGCGCATCGCCGTCATCCGCATTGTCCTTCCGCCGCTGACGATGTCTTTGCCCACCACGTCGGCGATGAAGCGCGTGCCGTCGGCGCGCAGCAGGGTAACTTCATAGGGGCGCTCGAAGCCCGCACGGATGTTGTTGGTGACCGCCTCGACCGAATCAGGTGCGACAAAATCAATGTTGGCGCGACCGATCAACTCATTTGATGGGATGCGAAACATGCGCGCGCAGGCTTCGTTGCAATCGATGATGACGCCGTTTTCAATAAAGACGATCCCTTCGCTGGTCGCGTCGGAAAACTTGCGCAGCCGCTCTTCGCTATCGCGAATTGCCTGTTTGGCGGCGCGATGCTTGGTGATATTGTTGATCAGCACGAATGCGCCCAGCGGTGCCCGGTTCGCGTCGAAATGCGGGATCAGCGTCACCTCAATCACGCCCGGCGCGCCATTCGGAAACACCAGCGGACGTTCGTAACTCACGCTCTCGCCAAGTAGAACCCTCGCAATATAAGGGTCAATTACCGCTGCGGCGTCACTGCCGATGATTTCCACCAGCGTTTTGCCGATGATCGACGTGGTATCGCGGCTGTAGGTTTGCGCGTATGCGGCGTTGGCGAATTCGCAACGCAATCCGTCGACGGAGTAATAGGCAATCAACGCGGGAACGTTGTCCGCGAGCAGACGTAACAAGTCGGAAGAAACCACCGGATTGCGGTTATCAAGCGCGGGTGCCATGCCGCGATTATCGACCATTGTTGCGCAGCAATCGAATTGTCGGCGCGCCAGGCAGTGATTCACTATGCCGCAAATTTCGAGAAAACTTTCAAATTCGGCGCTTAACCATTGACCGGACAGGGTTTTTTCGATAAATTGCCACGCATGGAACCCGATATTCAACGCTTCGAAGACAAGCTCAAACACTTCGTCACGCTGTTTGCCCGTTTGCGCGAGGAAAATAACGAACTTCGGCAATCGGTCGTCGCCAAAGCCGACGAAGCCAAGCGCCTGGCCGAGAAGCTCGATCAGGCTAAAACGCGCATCGAAGCCTTGATTGCGCAGTTGCCGGAATCCGAAAGCGAACGCGCGTGAGCGAAGCCAAAGAAGTGAAGGACACCAAAGGCGTTACCATCAATGTGATGGGCCGCGAATTCCGCGTCGCAGCGCCCGGTGGCGAAGAGCGGCAATTGGCGGCCTCGGTCGAATATCTCAACAAGAAAATGCGCGAAATCCGCGACACCGGCAAAGTAGTTGGCAATGAACGCATCGCCATCATGGCAGCGCTCAATATCGCACATGAATTTCTGTTGCTGCAAGGTGGCGGCAAGCCGGCGAAAGCTGCCGCCGCTCGAGGCGATGGTGACGCCGAGCTCGTGCGCCGCAAACTGGATGAGTTTGATGCCATCATCGAAAAAGCCCTGACGGATCAGGAAAAACTTTTCTAGTTTCGCCGATTCGTGCAGCGCATCACCGCCGACAACGCGCTATGATGTATTCAATACATGGCGTTTGAGCGTTCGCTTAGGTCTTAGATCCTTTGAACCAATAGACTGTTAGTCTTGGACGCTCACTCAAGTGGTGCCGGTGTGCGCGTCCCACGCGGACGTACCTGAAGGCATCCGGTGGGCGACCGCCTTGAACCCCAGGTTCAAGTGTGCGGATCTAAGCGAACCCTCAAGCGTCATGCCATCCTGTCGAGGGCGATATCCGGTTGTTCCATGCCGATCCATTTGTACTCTCAAAAAGCTGGTGTCATCCCCGGACGTGATCCGGGGATGACACCGGTGACTACCGTGAATTGGGAACAAACATGGCCTCATGGATGATGAAATCCGAACCGGAAGAGTTTTCCATCGACGATCTCGTCAAGGCGAAAAACCAATCCGTGCCGTGGTTCGGCGTGCGCAATTATCTGGCGCGAAATTTCATGCGCGATCAAATGAAATTGGGCGACGAAGTGTTGTTTTATCATTCGTCGTGTCCTGAGCCGGGTATCGCCGGGCTCGCGCGTGTGGCGAGCGCCGCGTACCCCGATGACACGCAGTGGAAAAAGAAAAGCAAATATTTCGATCCCAAAGCGACGAAAGAAAATCCACGCTGGATGCTGGTGGATGTGAAGCTGGTGAAGAAAACGCGGCTAATGTCGCTGGCCGAAATGCGCGAACAGAAGGCACTCGCCACAATGACTATTCTGCAACGCGGCAACCGGCTTTCAATCACACCGGTGACTCCGGCGGAAATGAAAGCGGTGCTCACGCTCCTCGGGGAGACGTTTTGATCGCGCCGCGCGCGCCAGAGTAGATGATTCGATGATTCGCGGCCTCATCATTCTGCTCAGCGTTCAAGGGGCGGGCGAAATTCTCTCGCGTGTGTTTGCGTTGCCGGTGCCAGGCCCGGTCATCGGTCTCGTGTTGCTGCTGGTATTCCTCATCCAGCGCGGCAAAATCGATACGCCGATCGATACGGTGGCCGCCGCACTGACGAAGCATCTGGGCTTGCTGTTCGTGCCCGCCGCAGTCGGCGTGGTGATGTTCTGGCCGCAATTGAAGGCCCATTTCTGGGCGATCAGTATCGCGTTGATCGTCAGCGTGACCGCAACCATCGCGGTGAGCGCGGCCGTGTTGCGACTCTGGCCTGGCGGGAAATCCGGGCCATGACGCAATCGCTGCCGATTGCGGAAATTTGGGTCTATCTTGCCGGCAGCCCCCTGTTCGCGCTGTTGTTGACGCTGGCCGCGTATGAAGCCGGCGTGACAATCTATGAACGGGCAAATCGCCATCCGTTTGCCAATCCGGTCGCCATCGCGATTGTGATTGTTGCGTTGACGATTTCGCTCATCGATATGCCCTACGCCAAATATTTTGAAGGCGCGCAATTCATTCATTTTCTGCTCGGTACCGCGACGGTCGCGCTGGCGGTGCCGATCTATCAATGCTGGAGCGCGTTGCGCGGCAAAGTGTTGCCGCTGCTGATGTCACTGCTGTGCGGTGGCGCAGTATCGATAGTAAGCGCCGTCGGTATCGCGAAATTGCTCGGTGCAGATAGCACTATCCAGAAAGCGATGATCGCGAAATCGGTGACGGCACCGATTGCCATGGGGGTTGCCGAACGGATTTCAGCTTCGCCTACGCTCACTGCCGTGTTCGCGGTTTCCACCGGTATCCTTGGCGCGATCATCGCGCGCTATGTGCTCGATGGCATGCGGATGACGGCCTGGTGGCAACGCGGATTTGCCATCGGTGTTGCCGCGCACGGGCTCGGCACGTCGCGTGCGTTATCGATCAACGCCGAGGCCGGCGCGTTCTCGGGGCTCGCGATGGGCATGCACGGTGTCGCCGGAGCGGTGCTGATTCCGCTCGTCGCCGACTGGATCGGTTAGTGGCCTGTAACCGCCAATTCGAAAGTGCCTTGCACGCCTGGCCGGCCGGCTGCGGTGTCGCTTGCCTTGCGTATATGCGAGGGCTATTCGACGCGGCTCGCTTCGTGCATCCGGCTCGCCCAAGCGCGCCTTTCACTTCCGAATTGGCTGTTACAGGCCACTAATGGATCCGTCGTTCTGGCTGATCTATCTCGCGGTCGGCCTATTTGTCGGTTTTTTCGCGGGCCTTCTTGGCATCGGTGGCGGCTCGGTGATGGTGCCGATTCTCTCGCTCACGTTTTCCGCGCAGGGGTTTTCGGGAGATCATCTCGTTCATATGGCGCTCGCCACCTCGATGGCGACCATCATTCCCGGCGGCGTCGCCAGCGCGTGGATGCATCACCGTCATCAGGCGGTGAATTGGCCCGTGGTCAAACAATTGCTGCCGGGGATATTGGCGGGCACTTTTTCCGGCGCAGTGATCGCGCATTTTTCGAGCACCGTATTTCTGAAAGCATTTTTCGTCGGCTTCATTTGCTTTCTGGCGGTGCAGCTTTTGTTCGACTTGAAACCGAAAGGCCGGCACGCTCTGCCGGGTGCTAAAGGCATGTTCGCGTTCGGCGCGACCATGGGTGTGATTTCAAGTTTCGCGGGCATCGGCGGCGCGATTCTGTCGATTGGGTTTCTCACCTGGTGCAATCTGCGCATGCATGAAGCGATCGGCACGGCGGCGGCGATTGGTGTGCCGTTGGCGATCGCCGGCACGATTGGATTTATCGC
>JANOKK010000177.1:0-4420 GCA_031419255.1 Betaproteobacteria bacterium | reverse complement strand
CGCCCGGGGCCCAGGCCGCGCGCATGCCATGTGTCCGCAACCGCGATCGCAAATTCCACGCTGACCCAATCCGGATTGGGAAAATACCGGCAAACACCGGCAATCTTGTCAGCATCCACTTCAAGCGCAACCAGCGCCATTTCGCGGCTGTAATCGAGCTGCGTGAAACGCGCGATCATCTCGGGCGACAACGCCGCCACCGAATGCTGAAAGCGCAAATAACGCGACGCATCGGACATGGCGGCGACAAACGCGCGCTCGCGCTCTGCATCGTCGGGGCGAATTGCGCGCATCAACAATGTGCTGCCATCTTTCAGCCGAATTTCGCGTTCCAATTCGAGCGGATATGGAAATATCGCCATGTGCTGGTAGCGCATATCGGTCAACGGCGTATCGGTGCGAAACACCACGCGCGCATCCACGATCGTGGCACCGCGCGGATGTACCAGCACCGGATTCAAATCCATCTCCTCGATCCACGGCAACAGGCAAGCCATCGTCGAGACGCGTTGCAGAATGTCAAGCAGCGCCGTCGAATCGATGCCCGGCACATCGCGATACCCCGCAAGCAACCGGTAGATGCGGGTACTTTGGATCATCGCATTGCCGAGCATCGGATTCAATGGCGGCAAGGCGAGCGCAATATCCTGAATCGCTTCCACCGCAACCCCACCCGCGCCGAACGCAATCACCGGGCCGAATACGTTGTCTCGCTTGATGCCGACCAAAACTTCGCGTTGATACTGAAACTTGAGCATCGGTTGAATATTGACGCCCGCAATGCGGGCACCCGGGCGTGCCGCCGCAACTTGTTCGAGCATGTCGTCAAACGTATTGGCCACTTGCCGACCGTTGGTCAGATTTAAACGCACGCCGCCGACATCGGACTTGTGCGAAATATCCGGCGAGTGAATTTTCATCGCGACGGGATAGCCAAGTGCTTTCGCCGCTGCCACCGCCTGCACGCTTGTGGTCGCGATGCGACCTTCGTTCACCGGTAGCCCAAACGCCGCCAGCAGTGCTTTGGCTTCTGATTCATTCAAGGTAGTGCGCTTGTCTTTTACGGCACCCTCACGTATGGCTTTCGCTTTCGCGACCGCCTGCAAGGCCTCATGAAAACTCATCGACGCATGCGCCGGAACAGACTCCAGCAACATCGCCTGGTGGCGTTGAAAGCGCGCGAGGTAGGAAATCGCCTCGACCGCGTTTTCCGGCGTGATGAAATTCGCGATGCGCGCTCGCTCGAACAATTCGCGCGCCGGCTGCAACGAGTTCCCACCCAGCCACGCCGTGAATACCGGTTTTGAATGTTCAGCCGCCACCGCAATGATCGCCGCTGCCGCGTCCTCCGGGCGGGTGATCGACTGCGGGCAGAACAAGACCAATACCGCATCGATATTGGCATCGTCCAGCACGGCACCGAGCGCACCGGCAAAACGCGCGGGCGTTGCATCGCCGATCACGTCGACCGGATTCGCTTTTGACCAATGCGCGGGCAGGATCGCATTGAGTTTCTTAATCGTTGTCGCCTCGAGTGAGGCGAGCTCAAGGCCATTGTCGATCGCGCAATCGGTCGCCACCACGCCCGGCCCGCCGCCGTTGGTGATGATCGCGATGCGCGATCCGCGCGGCCGCTTGGCGGCGGTCAAAATGCGTGCCGCCGCGAACAACTGTAACGAACTCTTCACTCTGACCGCGCCGGCGCGCGCCAGCGCCGCATCAAACACGGCATCGCTGCCCGCGAGTGCGCCGGTGTGGCTCGCCACGGCGACACTGGCCGAGCGATGCCGGCCCGCCTTGAACACGATCACCGGTTTCATGCGCGACGCCGTGCGAAGCGCGGAAATAAATCCTCGCGCATCGCGAATGCCTTCAACATAGAGCAGGATGCTCGTGGTCTCGGCGTCAAACGCGAGATAATCGAGCAACTCGCCGAAATCGAGATCGAGCGCCCCGCCGAGCGATATCACGCTGGAAAATCCCACGCCGCTCGAGCCCGCCCAATCCAAAATCGCCGTACACACGGCACCCGATTGCGATACCAGCGCGAGCGAACCCGCCTTGGTGGCCGTGGAGGCGCTGGCGAAAGTGGCATTGAGGCCGATGGCGGGCCGCATGATGCCCACGCAATTCGGGCCGATCATGCGCATGCCAAATTGATCCAAGGCGGCTTTGACTTCTTTGGCACGCGCCCGACCTTCGTCGCCGATCTCATTGAAGCCCGCCGACAAAACCACCGCGTATTTCACGCCGCTGGCCCCCGCACCGCGAATCAAATCGGCAACGGTGCGAGCGGGTGTTGCGATCACGATCAGATCAGGAATTGCTGGCAGATCGGCCACGGAGGAAAAGCACTTTTGACCGAATACTGCGTCATGGCGTGGATTTACCGCATACAGCGTGCCCGTAAAAGGTGCCCGCCGCATATTCTCAAACACGAACCGGCCCAGCGCACCCTCGCGTTCGGACGCGCCGATGACCGCGACCGACTTCGGCGATAACAATGGACTTAAGTAGTGATCTGACATGGCGGAATTGGACGCTCCGTTGAAGATGATATCGCCAATATGAGAGGAAGACGTGTAGGGTACTTCGCTATTCTCCTGTCAGCAAACGCACTACACCGGGCGCGGTTGCCCAACGCTGAGCAGAGGACGGTCGTCGCCAACGCGCATTGCGTGCCATGGAATGAGACAATATCGCACGGGCCGTTAGCTCAGTTGGTTAGAGCAGAGGACTCATAATCCTTTGGTCCCTGGTTCAAGTCCAGGACGGCCCACCAGTCTTTTGCCTCGCGCGTCATGCCAGTTTTCGTCAGCGAGAATCATGTCCAGCCCAGCGCCCCTTGATTTCGATGATCAGCCCTTGCCGCGCAATCTCGGCAAGTACACCTTGCTGCGCGTGCTGGGCAGTGGCGCGACCAGCACGGTGTATCTCGCCGATGATCCCTTCAACGGTCGCGAAGTCGCTGTCAAAATTGTCAAGCAGGTTGCGGCGGTCGACAAACCCGCAGACGGCGATCTTGCCGATCTGGGGCTACGTACCGAAGCCGCGCTGCTGGGAAAACTGAATCACCCGCACATCGTCAAGATTTTTGATGTCGTGCCCGACGGTGATGACCATTACGTGGTGATGGAATGTGTCGATGGCGGCACGATGGAGAAACATTGCCGGCGCGGCACGTTACTGCATCACGAGGCGGTGGTGGATACCATCTTCAAATGCGGCAAGGCGCTGGAATACATGAATGTGCTGGGCCTGATCCACCGCGATATCAAGCCTGCGAATATCCTCATCACCAAAAATGCCGATATTCGCCTGAGCGATCTTGGTGCCACGCTCATTTCCACTCGCGCGGGCCAGACTGAGTCCGGCATTGGTACGCCGCTCTATATGTCGCCGGAGCAATTGCTCGGGCGCGAATTGGATTTTCGCAGCGACATGTTTTCGCTCGGCGTGGTCTTCTACCAATTACTGACCGGTGAGACCCCGTTCGAAGGCGACAACATTCAGCAATTGATGGTGCAGACGTTCGAGATGCATCCCACACCGCCAAGTGAAGTGCGGCCCAGCGTGCCGCCGGCGATTGATACCGTCATTGAGCGCATGATGGGCAAGCTGCCCTCGGCGCGCTATGCGTCGTGGCGCGAATGTCTGGATGCGCTGCTCGATATCGCGCCGGTGCTGCGAGAGCAAAACAAGCAATCGATCAATCTCGCCAGCGAAAGCGAGCGATTCAGTTTGCTGCGCGGCTCGCCATTCTTCCGCCTGTTTTCGGATGAAGATCTTTGGTACGTGCTGGAGATCGGCGAATTTAAACCATTTCAGCAGGGCGACGTGTTGATCCATGAAGGCGACATCGGCGAATGTTTTTTCGTGATGCTTAGCGGGCAGGCCAAAGTGTCGAAGCATGACCAGTTGATCGACCTGGTCACCGTCGGCATGAGCATGGGCGAAATTTCCTATGTGCTCGAAGGCCGTGGCCCACGCAATACCACCTGCACCGCGATTCTCGATGGCATCGCCTTGCGGATCGAAGATTCGGCGCTGCGCGGCGCATCAGAAATTTGCCGCGCGCGATTTGAAAAAACGTTTCTGCAAACCATGGCGAGCTGGCTGGTGGATGCGGACAAGCGCCTGAGCACGATGCCGTAGGCTGCATTGACGTCATAGCGAAAATACGGGTTCTTCTAAAAACCCTTCATCCCGGCGAACAACCACAAGGGTTGCGCCGGGATGACGAAAAATTGAGGTAAATAGAAGTACCCATAAAGATCGATTACGAGTCGGCAACCCCGTCAACAGCAATCGTCGCGTTGTGACAAGGGACGCCAACGCCAATCAATATTGGCGCAATTCACTCCCTGCAGCGGGGCGGCCATCTTCGATGGGGCCGCCCCGGGGTCAATACGTGGCAACG
>JANOKK010000176.1:0-1850 GCA_031419255.1 Betaproteobacteria bacterium | reverse complement strand
GTTGGCCGGTGGTATCGGCCGGTTGATCGATCCGCTGCGCGAAATGCTGACGACGCTTGATAAACGCGATCGCATTCCGCAAATCGAGGTCGCGGTGGGGGAGCGGGTCACGGCGCTGGTTTTGCGCCTCCTTGACCCGTTAACGCCTGCCGACGAGGCCAAATTGCGCGCCTTTGCGGATGCTTATGCAGTCTCACATCGTCTGCAATGGTGGGTGCAGGTGAAAGGCCCGGAAACGGCGGTGCCGTGGTATCCGCTCGATTCACCTGAGCTTACGTATTTATTGCCGGAATTTGATCTTGAAATCAATTTCCGGCCGACCGAATTCACGCAGGTGAATCACCGCGTCAATCGATTAATGGTGCAACGCGCCATCGATTTGCTCGATCCGCAGCCGGGTGAGGCGATTGCGGATTTGTTTTGCGGGCTGGGTAATTTCAGCTTGCCGATTGCGCGGCGTGGCGCGCAGGTGATCGGTGTCGAAGGAAGTGAAGCGCTGACCACGCGCGCGATGGAAAATGCGATTCGCAATGGTCTCGGCGATGCCACGCAATTTTTTGCGGCCGATCTTTACACCGATCAGGAAGCGGCGATGAAGAAAATTCCTGCCGTCACGAAAATGTTGATTGATCCGCCGCGCGATGGCACCATCGAAGTCTGCAAATTGCTAGGCACGGATTTGCGTCCGGAATTGAAAAGAATCGTCTATGTTTCATGCAGCCCCAGCACGCTCGCGCGTGACGCGGAAGTGCTGGTGCATACTCAGGGTTTCACGTTGAAAGCAGCGGGTGTGGTGAATATGTTCCCGCACACGGCGCATGTCGAATCGATTGCACTGTTTGAGAGAGAAACTTAGCCAAACTCTATACTGGGCGGGCGTTTCGAGGATAAAAGTCTTGAAAAGCTTCGCCAGTGCTTGTGTTTGAATAAAAAAAACGGCCCGCAGGCCGTTTTTTTGGTGCAATGAACGTGATGTTCAGTCGTTGCCGCTGGTAATCCCTAACAGCGCCAACAAATTGCTGAAAATGTTGTATACGTCCAGATAGATCGCCAGCGTTGCACTCACGTAGTTGGTTTCACCGCCGGTGATGATGCGGTTCACGTCATACAGAAGCAATGCCGAAAAGATGCCGATCGCCAGCACCATAATCGTCAGCGTCAGCGCCGGGATTTGCAGGAATATATTCGCGACCGCCGCAAGGATCAGCAACAGCACGCCGACCATCATGAATTTGCCCATATTGGACAGATCGCGTTTGATGGTTCCCGCGAGTGTTGCCATGGCGAAGAAAATGATCGAGGTGCCGCCGAAAGCGGTGGCGATCAAGGTGCCGCCGTTGCTCATGTTCAGCACCACGCCGAGCAGACGCGAAAGCATCAGGCCCATGAAGAACGTAAAGCCCAGCAGGATCGCCACACCCCAGACACTGTTCTTGGTCTTTTCGATCGCGTAGAAAAAACCAAATGCGATCGCCAGAAACAGCATGAAGCCAATGAATGGATTGCCCGCGAAAAACGAAAACTTCATTTGTACGCCGACGATCGCACCGAAGATGGTGGGTACCAGCGACAGCGCCAGCAGCATGTAAGTATTGCGCAGCACACGGCTTTGCGTCGGCGCGAGCGTGGTCGATGCGCCGGAAGGATTGAGGGTTTGAATGTCGGACATGGTATTGCCTCCAGAGAACGAAAGGTACGTGTTTAAGACTATACCTGAACGCAAAAAGTTTCATCAGGTATTCATCGCAAGTTTCCGCAGTTTCATCGCATCGTGTGGCATGGCGCGGGGCGATGATAAAATGCACCTTTCCTGGAGGTGTGGCCGAGCGGTTTAAGGCACTGGTCTTGAA
>JANOKK010000175.1:0-1514 GCA_031419255.1 Betaproteobacteria bacterium | reverse complement strand
CCAACCCGTTTAAAATTACTCCCGTTCGCCCTGCGCCTGTCGACGGGATACTTACACCCACCCCTTCGACAGGCTCTGGGCGAACGGTGGAAAATTGACGAACGTCGTAGGATGGGTGGAGCGCAGCGATACCCATCACCCCCGCAAAACCTACAACCACTTCCGCATCGAATACCCGCCGATCCACAGCCGTTCCATCGCAGCACGAAAAATTTGGCGGCCCCATTTGAATTCTTTGTAAAGCACGACAAAGCGCCACATATCGCGCAAGACTTTCAGCCGATCGCGCCACGGCAGCGCCATCAGCGCCTTTGGAAAATCGGCCTCATGCGGTCGGTCAAACGCGATCCTTACCGGATTCCATTGGTCAGATGTGCGGCGCACTTCGGAGGCGATCATGTGGCGATACATTTCCGCCACGGGGCGATTGCGTAGATTTGCTTCGACCACCGCCTCGCCGCAAATGGCACCAGAATGCAGCGCGCAACTCATACCCTCGCCAATCATATTCAGAAAGCCCGCCGCCTGCCCGGTGATGAGCACGTTGCCCTTGCCGAACACGTAGCGGTTGATTAGCGACGGCCCGAAATTCTCACCGCAGCCCTCGTCATCCAGCGGCGGGCCAAGGCGCACGCCGTGCTTTTCCGCAAGGTAATTGACGACGTTCCGATGCTTCGCCGCGAAATTATCGCCGCGCTTGAAACCGACACCGACAATTTGCCTGCCATCGCGCGCATGGCTCCAAGTGTAGTGCCCGAGGCCGGGATGAAACCAGAAATGGAAATACTGCTCATCAAGCGGACACTCAATAATCTCGTGGAACTTCTGGCCGACAAAAAACCACGGAATCGATTGCGGATATTCCGGGTAAATCGCCCGTGTCACCAATGAGCTCGGCCCATCCGCGCCAATCACTTTACGTGCGCGAAATTCGATCGGCTCGCCGTGTTGTCTCGCTTGCACCATCACGTGATCGCCGTTGTCCTGCAATCCGGAAAACGAGGTTTGATCGAGAATTTCCGCGCCGCTTTTTTGAATCGCCCAGTGATCCGAAAATTTGCGGTGCAGATGCGGCGTGGTGCCCCCAAAAAAATCCATCGACATCGACACCATGCTGGGGAAATGAAATGTGACGCCCTTGCACGACACCGGTTCGTGCAATACTTCGCGCGGCAGCGGGCCGAAATTCTCGATTAAAAAACGGTGCCCGCGCGGCGACAAAATGCCGCTGCAAATCTTGTGGCGCGGCAATTCTTTGCGCTCAAGGATGATGGTTTCAAGCCCGGCATCAACCAGGCGCTTGGCCGTAGCGGCAGCGGCAAGGCTCGCGCCGACAATGACAACATCAACGCTACGCATCAGGTGACCTCGCTTTGTTTGCCTGCGGCCATTGGTGCGACCACCACGTCCGCCAAATGCACGATGGGGATATCGGTGACCCGCGCCAGCGCGGCAGCGTCTTCAAGGCTTTCAACCACGATCCGCTCGATCTTGCGGCCTTGCAAAAGCCAGCG
>JANOKK010000174.1:0-1665 GCA_031419255.1 Betaproteobacteria bacterium | reverse complement strand
GCATCGGCCATCATGGAAAGTGCCTTTTCCTTCGCCGCCGCTTTGGACAGTTTGCCCTGCATGATTGGGCCAAAGGCGATGTTCTCGAGATTAGTTTTCCACGGAAACAAGGCACCATTCTGGAATACCACAATGCGGTCGGGGCCGGGTTCTGCTTTCGGCTTTTCGGTGCTGCACAGCACATCGCCATCAAGCGTGATCGTGCCGGACGTGATTTCATGAAAACCCGCAATGGCATTCAGGAGCGTAGTCTTGCCGCAGCCGGAAGGGCCGACGATCATGCAGATCTCGCCGGCCTCAATATCAAGGCTGCAATGATCAACCGCCATGACGGCAGCACCGCTCGGGTCGTAGATCTTGACGACATCGTCGATGCGGATGGCGCCGCGCGTTTTGACCTGGGGCGCATTCATTATTGCGCTCCCAGCGCGAGCTCGCGCACCCGCCACTGCATCAGATAGTCACCCGCTACTCGTACCATCGCGCTGGTGATGTAGCCGACCGCGCCAAGCGTGATCATGCCGATGACAATTGTGGGGTAGCGCACCATGGTGTAGGAGGTGTTGATGACGTAGCCCAATCCGTATTGACCCGATACCATTTCCGCCGCGACCAGTGAGAACCAGGCAACACCGACGGAAATTTGCAGCCCGGTAAAAACGAACGGCAACGCGCCAGGCACAATGACATGAAAGAACACCTGTGATTTCTTGGCGCCCAGACAACTGGCGGCGCGCAGGTACGACTCGTCGATCGATTCGACACCGAGCATGGTGTTTAGCGCAGTGGCGAAGAAGGAAGCGAGGAACGTAAGGTAAATCACCGCCGACTCGGTGGAGATGAACATCACGATGGCCAGCGGCACCCACGCAAGGATGGGAATGGGTCGCAGCATTTCGAATAGAGGGAACATGAACTCCTTGAATTTTTTCGACCAGCCGAGAAACAGTCCAAAAGGCACGCCCAGTATCGTCGCCAGGACGAAAGCCTGTGTCACGCGCCAGACCGACACACCGATGTGCTGGTAGTACTCTGGTGTATATATGGACAAGCCGTAGGTCGGATCCGGATTCAGCCATTCCTTGATAACCGACGTGATGCCAGGCATTTCGCGGAAGCGCGGCAACTTCCACACTTCGACAAACAAATACCAGGCACTAAGAAACAAACTGAAACCGATCAGCATCAAATACGGACGCGGGCTCCTGAGCCATTGTTTCAAACGATAGGCGGTGAGGTTGACGCCCTGAATGTCGCCGGAATGCAGCTTGCGATGAATCGTGCGTAACTGTGCGATCAAATCCGGCACCGTGTAGTCACGCGTGATCATCGTCGCAAAGCGGCTCATCACGATGTCGCCCGCGTCCGGGTCAGACTCGAGCAGGCGCAACAATTCGTCGCCATTGATGCGCACAATTTCAACCGCTTCGACAGCCTTTGCCCGGGCGAGGCGGTGAGGGAATTTGTCCATCAGCGCCGCCCAGCCAAACACATCGCCCGGGCCCAAAATCTGCAACGGGCGTCTGGCATTCACACCCGGTTCAAGCGCATGTTCAACTTTCCCCGAAACGATAATGTATATATCGTCCGCTTTGTCGCCCGCATCGTAAACGGACGAGCCAGGCGCGTAATTTACCTGCCAGCACAATGCGGCAATCTTGCGCA
>JANOKK010000173.1:0-3265 GCA_031419255.1 Betaproteobacteria bacterium | reverse complement strand
CCAGCGATGCAAACAGTGGGCCAAAGGCAAGTCCCACGAGCACCCACATTACCTCCGGTTGGCCATAGAACGTCGCGACGGGTGCTGCAAGCATCAATAAGATCGCTGTCGTGCTGCAACCAAGCAGGACATTGCAAGTCCAGGCTGTGTGAAAGTGTTCATCTGTCGGGGCACGATGCTGAATGAGCGCAATATCGAAACCGAAAGAGCCGAGAACCTCCGCCATGAAAACAAAGGTTAGGCCCATGGCGACGATGCCGAAGTCGGCGGGCGAAAGTATCCGGACGAGTATCAGTGTGCTGACGAATCCCAGACTTCTGTCGATGAACTTGAACAGCACCATCCACAGAGCGCCGCGCATCATAATGCTTTGAATTGTTTTTGGCATGAATCGACGCTATAGCGTCTGCAATGGCATCATTGGCGGCTCGTTACTTGCATCGACGAAAGCCGCCGACTACGATTAAACGGGAATTGTTTCGAATTGATTTTGATTCAGACAATTGCCGCCCCACCTGCGCGAATGAGGCGGGATATGTCAATCACCCATATTACCGGAATGGATGCTTGACGACGATGGTTTCCTCGCGATCCGGCCCCGTCGACACCATCGCAATCGACGCGCCTACCAACGCTTCGATGCGCTTTAAATACACTTGCGCGTTGCCAGGCAATGCATCCCATGATTTCACGCCAAAGGTACTTTCACTCCAGCCTTCATGATCCTCGAATATCGGTTCACAACGCGCAATGTTGTCGGCACCATAGGGCAATACGTCGGTGACGACTCCATTGACCTTATATCCGGTGCAGATTCGCAGTGTCTCCAGGCCATCGAGCACATCCAGCTTGGTGATGCAAAGGCCCGAAAGTCCATTGATTTGTGCTGCACGTTTCAATGCCGCCGCGTCAAACCACCCGCATCGGCGCGGACGCCCGGTGACCGATCCGTACTCGCTACCGCGTTTACGCAAACGCTCGCCGATGTCGTTTTCAAGTTCCGTCGGGAATGGCCCCGATCCAACACGCGTCGCATATGCCTTGGTGATGCCCAGAACAAAACTCAACGCTTGCGGGCCGACTCCGGCACCGGCCGACGCTTGACCAGCGAGGCAATTGCTGGACGTGACGAACGGGTAAGTGCCGTGATCAACATCGAGCAACGCAGCCTGCGCACCTTCAAACAAGAGTTGCTTGCCATCCTTGATCAATTGGTTCAACTCAGCCGAGACATCGGCGATCATCGGCTTCAATCGCTCTGCCATGATCAAGGTCGGCTCATATACGGCATCGACCGTGACCGCTTCAACACCCAAATACTTGGTCAACACAAAATTGTGATAGTCGAGTACTTCAACCAACTTTTCACGAAACCGTTCGGGAAACAGCAAGTCATGAAGTCGGATCGCGCGCCGGGCAACTTTGTCTTCATACGCCGGGCCGATGCCGCGCCCGGTGGTACCGATCTTTGCGAGACCCATTTTTGCTTCGCGCGCTTGGTCGACCGCGACGTGATACGGAAGAATCAGCGGGCAGGCCGGTGAGATACGCAACCGCCCCACAACATCGAGCCCAGCAGCAGTGAGTTCATCGATTTCCTGCAAGAGTGCAGTTGGCGAAAGGACGACACCGTTGCCGATGAAGCAGATCACATGCGGGTGCAGCATACCTGATGGCAACAGACGCAGAATTGTCTTTTTTCCGTTGACGACCAACGTGTGGCCGGCATTGTGTCCGCCCTGAAAGCGCACGACACCCGCCACTTCATCGGTCAGCCAATCGACTATCTTTCCCTTGCCCTCATCGCCCCACTGAGTGCCGATGACGACGACGTTTCTTGCCATGTTGCGTCCTTTGAAATTGCTTGGAAGGTCAGGCGCGGGGAATTACAACCCAGCGATCATCAATATTGTGGAGTTCACGGTCGCATGTTATTTCATCGGCGTGCCCTTCGTGTCCCGGCAAGCACGCGACGACAATCTCGCCGGCGGCGCGCAGGCGCTCGATTTCAATCATCGCCGTCGCGTCGGTTTTTTTCGGGCCGAGAATTGCACGACGTTTCGGCAAATCCGACGTCAGGGCCAGAAGGCATCTCAAATCCATACTGAACCCGGTGGCGGGTCGTGCGCGACCAAATGCTTTGCCCACTTCATCGTATCGGCCACCACGTGCGATAGCGTCCGGCGCGCCGCTCGCATAGACCGAAAACGTCATGCCGCTCTCGTAGTTGAATCCACCGAGTTCGCCGAGATCGATGCTCACCTTAACGCCCTGCGAAGCAAAGTGGGTTTGAATTTTCGATAGCTGTTTGAGTGAATCTTTAATTGTCGTTTCATCCGGCAATATCCGTGCCGCTGCGGCAAGAACATCCGCTTCGCCGTATAGTCCCGGCAACGCGAGCAACGGAGCTGCCGCATCACCAAGCTCGGACGCAAGCAAACGCAACGCCGGCATGTCCTTGGATTCAGTGGCGACGAATACCTGTTCCGCGACTTCAGGCGATATCTGTGCCGATGCAATCAAATTCCGAAAGATCGCCGGATGGCCGATGTCCAATTGCAGCCCCTCGACACAGAGCACTCGCAACACATCGATCATCAATTGCTGAACTTCGATATCGGCCTCAAGACCGGCGTGACCGTAAATCTCCGCGCCGACCTGGAACGGCTGGCGGCTCTTGCCTGTGCCCAATGGCAACGTATGCAACACGCTTCCGGCGTAGCACAATCTCGTCACCCCTTGCCGATTTAAGAGATGCGCATCCATTCGCGCCACTTGCGGCGTGGTATCGGCGCGCACGCCAATCGTGCGTCCGGAGAGTTGATCCACCAGCTTGAAGGTCGCCAAATCCATATCATGGCCGCTACCGGACAACAGCGACTCGAGATACTCCAAAAGTGGCGGCATGACCAGCTCAAATCCGCAACACTCGAACCGGTCGAGAACCGTGCGGCGGAGGTACTCGAGTTTCCTCGCATCCGCGGGCAGTAAGTCTTCAATGTGTTCGGGTAGGGACCAGGTTCTCAATTACTTCACCAGAAAAAATAAAGCGGCACCCGCGGCCATCGACGCGAGCCCTAAAAATCTAAGTTGGCCATCCTTGAGTTTAATCACTCGCAAGAACGTCTCGCGCCATGCCTTCGGTGCCAACAAAGGCATGAGTCCTTCAAAGACCAGCATCAACGCCAATCCGGTCAGCAGCGTGTCCGTCACAATGGTCCGATTCACGGGTTGAATTTCTAACGAAAAACGGCGCGCCCAAGTT
>JANOKK010000172.1:0-1593 GCA_031419255.1 Betaproteobacteria bacterium | reverse complement strand
ACCACCGAATATTCAGGAAACTTTACGGCGGCGATCGCGCGCGCTAATATTTTTGCCACCCAATTTCATCCAGAGAAAAGTCATCGCGCCGGCCTTCAGCTCTATCGGAATTTTCTGACTTGGCAACCTTGACCACACTCTTCCCGCACATCCGCGCCGCCACACTCCTCCTCCGCCATTCATCTCTTCATTCCCGATTCATCGAAAATCACCTACGACGATGTTGATTATTCCGGCCATCGATATCAAAGACGGTAAATGCGTCCGTCTGGAGCAAGGCGTCATGAGCTCCGCGACCATCTTCTCGGACAAAGCGGGTGAAACCGCCGCCAAGTGGAAAGGCCTCGGAGCGACTCGTTTGCACGTGGTGGACTTGAACGGCGCCTTTGCCGGCAAGCCCAAGAATGAAACCGCGATCAAGGAAATTGTTGCCGCGATGAACGATGAAGTGCCGATCCAGTTGGGCGGCGGCATTCGCGATCTGGAAACGATCGAGCGCTATCTCGATGACGGCATCACCTGGATCGTCATCGGCACGGCGGCCGTGAAAAGCCCCGGTTTTTTGCACGAAGCCTGCGATGCCTTTCCCGGCCACATCATCGTGGCACTTGACGCGAAAGACGGCAAAGTCGCAACCGACGGCTGGTCGAAACTGACCGGCCACGACGTGATAGATCTCGCCAAGCGCTTTCAGGATTACGGCGTTGAGGCGGTGCTATATACCGATATCGGTCGCGACGGCATGATGTCCGGCGTCAACATCGAGGCGACCGTCAAACTTGCCCGCGAACTCACTGTACCCGTGATCGCCAGCGGCGGTCTCAATAGCCTCGACGATGTGAGAAAGCTGATGGCCGTGCAAGACGAAGGCATCATGGGCGTTATCACCGGGCGCGCGATTTACGAGGGCACGCTTGATTTCACCAAAGCGGTTGCGATGGCGACAAAAGTGGATTCCTGATTCCGATTCCTGCCAAGGGGATCTTCTATTTTCCCTGTCATTCTCGCGAACGCGGGAATCCAAATTTCGTAAACACATGAGTTGCAACGAAAAATGGATCCCCGCGTTCGCGAGGATGACGAGAATTGAGGGTAAATAGAAGTACCCCAAGGCAAACACTAGAACTGGCGCGCGTTTCCAGCTATTTCACCTCCGAACATCCCGCCAACAGTAGAGTTTGGCAAATTCAACGATCATTCCATGCTCGCCAAGCGCATCATTCCCTGTCTCGACGTCAATGCTGGCCGTGTCGTCAAAGGCATCAACTTCATCAATCTGCGCGATGCGGGTGATCCGGTCGAAATCGCGAAGCGCTACAACGACGAAGGTGCCGACGAAATCACGTTTCTCGACATCACCGCGAGCTCGGATCAGCGCGGCCTGATTCTCGATATTATTGAGCGAGTGGCGGATCAGGTATTTATTCCGTTGACGGTCGGCGGTGGCATTCGCGCCGTCGATGACGTGCGGCGATTGATGAATGCCGGTGCCGACAAAATCAGCATCAACACCTCAGCGGTGACCGACCCGAATTTGGTAAAAGCGGCGGCCGATCGATTTGGTTCGCAAGCGATTGTGGTGGCGATCGATGC
>JANOKK010000171.1:0-6045 GCA_031419255.1 Betaproteobacteria bacterium | reverse complement strand
CGTCGGTCGTCAGCGGGGCGGTATTGGAATCAAAAGAAAGCGAGGCAACTTCAAAATTGGTATCAACCGGATCATCGAAAAAGCCGAACAAACCATCCTGATCGTCGTCTTCCGACGCGACAACCTTGGTCCGTGAACTGCGCCGCTCGTAGGCACTGATTTCAATGGCTTCCACCGGCACTAGAAACTCGAGACTTTCGCGAAGCTCGGTATCGTCGATGTCGGTATTGAGATTGAAAGAGTAGGCAAGCAATCGATCATCAATGCTTTGGGTGCTTACGTCACTTACGGCGCCGAGCCCGGCAATATCCGTATACAGCGTGGCGAGTGCCTCGGCTTCGCCGTATTCGGATTTTTCAAGATGAATCACCACTTTGAAGCGCGGCGGCGACAACTCCATTTCCTCGGCGGGTGGTGGATCGAGCAATTCTTCGGCCGACATGTCGAGCAAGGTTTGCCGCATGACTTGCATCGATGGCAGATCGGGAGGCGTTTCCATTTCGAGCGCGAGCAGGTGCTGGCGCATTACGTCGCCACTGCGCAGAAAAACATTCACCATCGGTTTCGTGAGCGGCATCTTGCCTTTGCGAACGCGATCGAGGATGGTTTCGAAATCGTGCGTGAATTCGGACAAGGCCATGTGGCCGAACGCGGCCGCACCACCTTTGACGGAATGTACCGCGCGAAATATCGCGTTCAATGCTTCGGCATCGGGTGCGCGCAGATTGACGGCGACCAGCAACGATTCAAGTGCGCTGATGTGCTCCTGCGCTTCTTCAAAGAAGGCTTTTGCAAAACGGGAAAGGTCTAATGCCATGGACGTCGGCCGGTAGAGGCTGGTTAAAGCCGCGTCTTATGCCGTGGTCTGCGCGAAAGCCCTCTTCAGCATTTCGAGCAGCTTTTCGGGATCGAATGGTTTCACCATCCATCCCGTCGCGCCGGCGTCGCGGCCCTGTTGCTTCAACGCCTGCGATGATTCGGTCGTCAGCATCATGATCGGCACCTTCCGGTAATTGGGTAGGCTGCGCAGTGCTTTGATCAACGTGAGGCCATCCATCTTGGGCATGTTTTGATCGGTAAGTACCAGATCTGCCTGATTGGCCTTGGCGAATTCAAGTCCCTGTTCGCCGTCCTCCGCTTCGATGACTTTGTAGCCGTTGCTGGTCAGCACATAGGCGAGCATTTGGCGGATGGAAGGGGAGTCGTCAACGGTCAGAATGGTCTTCATGGCAGGTCTTATATTTGTTTGATTCGCGGGAGTGGGTTAAGGCGTTAAAACATTTCCATATCGCCGGTACCGAGGTGGGCGTTCCCCACAGGTTTCAGCAACGTGATATCGAGATCCGCTAAGTTGTCGTTCGCCTGATTGACCAATTGCGTAAGGCGCGCAGCCGAGCCTTCTTGCTGTGTTCCAGGTTGAAGTGCCGCCTGCAACAAATCGACTTCTTGCAGCAATTGTCCGAGGCGCGCTTGCGCATGCGCAAGCAATTGATCGGAAATGTCCTGAAATTGCAGCGCGGAAAAAGCCTCGCGCTTGGACGGATTCATGACCGGAATTTTGTCTTGTGCACGCATTGCGGTGAAGGCCGGCATTAAGCGGTCGATCGCGTCTTTTAAAATCTCTCGCGTTTCGCCGATTTCGTGGTGCGCCGAATCCACTTGTGAAAATAATCGCGATGCAAGTTCATGATAGGCAAGCAGTGTCGCGTAGGAAGGCTTTTCGCCGTTGTTGCCATTGGAGGCAACGCTCATGAGGCGACCTGTTCGACCAACGCCATATCTGCGCTCGTCATGAGGCGTTCGATATCCACCAGAATCAGCATTTGATCATTCACGGTCGCAAGCCCGGTCAAATATTGCGTATCCAATGTGCCGAATTCCGGTGCGGGATGGATATCCTCTTCTTTTAACGACACCACATCGGACACGCCATCGACGACGGCACCCACCACGCGCTTGCCGATGTTCAGAATAATGACCACCGTAAACTCGTTGTAGGCGACATCACCCAGGTTAAATTTAATGCGCAAATCGACGATCGGCACGATCACGCCGCGCAAGTTGATCACACCTTTGATAAACGCCGGTGTATTGGCGATCTTGGTGACGGCCTCATAACCGCGTATTTCCTGAACCTTGAGAATATCGATCGCATATTCCTCAGTGCCGAGCGAGAACGTGAGCATCTCCACGGCTTTGACGAGGATTTCGGGGGCGCTTGATCGGAAGGAAGAAAATGAATTCATAGGGTCATTGAATAGGCTTTAGTTTATCCGTACTTCAAAGGGCAGACCGAAAACATATGTGTCGCAAATACAATCTGGACACGAAAAATAAAATTGCCAAAACTCTAGTACTGGTGCCGCTTTCCGGGCAATAACGGCTGGAAACGCTCGCTGGTGCTAGACTCTGCTCTCGGGTACTTCCATGAACCTCAAAATTTCGTCATTCCGGCGGAGGCCGGAATCCAGCCCGTCGTAAGTTCAATGAGTTACGAAGGACTGGATCCCGGCCCGGCGCAACCCTTGTGGTTGTTCGCCGGGATGACGGGTTTTCTGAAGTTCCCTCTCCTTTAATATCCAGTTCGGAGACGACAATTTACTGATAAATGCCATCCAATCGTTGGTTCTCGCCGATCTCGTTTTGCCCGGCAAACTTGCATCGCGCGCTAGAATTCTTCCCATTCCCCATCAAGATCTTTGGGCAATGCGGTTGCTGGTTTTGCGCGACTGTCCATGGCAATGCGTGTCGCCGCCGGCCTCGGTGGCGCGCCTTCAGCGAGCGCAGCGTTACGACGAGAGCGCGTCTTGTCTTCACGCAGCTTTGCGTCGTCCAACTTGAAATGCGAGACGAGGTCCGAAAGGACTTCTGCCTGCTCGCGCATCGATTCTGCGGCGGCAGCGGCCTCTTCGACCAGCGCCGCGTTCTGCTGGGTCACATCTTCCATTTGCACGATCGCGCGATTGACTTGCTCGATGCCGGTCGCCTGCTCGTGGGACGCAACCGAGATTTCATTGATGATCTCGGTTACTTGCTGAATGCCGACAACGATATTTTGCATCGCGCCTCCGGCTTCATTGACGAGCCTGGTGCCGTCATTGATTTGGTCGACTGAGTTACCGATCAATTCTTTGATTTCCTTCGCTGCCGCGGCACTGCGCTGCGCGAGCGCGCGGACTTCGGCCGCGACCACCGCGAAACCACGTCCTTGCTCGCCGGCCCGAGCCGCTTCGACGGCCGCGTTCAACGCGAGAATATTGGTTTGGAACGCAATGCTGTCGATGACGCTGATGATGTCGCCAATTTTCTTTGAGCTCGCGCTGATCGCAGACATTTTTTCGACCGCCTTGACCGCAATAGCACCACCCTTGCGCGCTGCCTCGGAGGCGGAAAGCGCCAAACCGTTGGCGAGCTTGGTGCTGTCGGCGTTTTGCCGAATGGTGGAAGTGAATTCCTCCATGCTTGATGCAGTCTCTTCCAGCGTCGAGGCCTGTTGTTCCGTGCGCGAAGAGAGATCGGTATTGCCGGCACTGATTTGACGTGCCGCGTTGGCGATTTCGCCGGCGTTGATCGCGACTTGCGCGATCAAGTCGTGCAATTTGGAAACGAAGCCATTCATTGAGATCGAGATTTGACCAAATTCGCCGGGCATTGCGGGCAACTTGCGGGTCAAGTCGCCTTCGCCGGTGCGAAGATCTTCGGTCGCGCGCAACACTTGGTCGATTGGCCGTGATATGAGGCGATACGTCCACCATGACACCACGCCTACCGCGATGAGACCTATCAGCACCGCGATGGCAACCATCGCGGCGGCACCACCAGCCATAGATTGGCTCTGCTGCTGAAACTGCGCGTTCTCGCGCTGAACGGCTTCCGATAGTTTCGTTACTGCGTCGCCCGCGCGATTAAAGGATTTTTCAAACTCCGGAATCTCGGCGATGACGCCGATGAGATTGCTTTTTGCGTCGACAATACGCTTGTCCGCGTCGCGAACGTAGATTTCGAGCACCGGTTTGGCGGCGGTAATGGCGGCACGAACTTCAGGGGTTGCCTGGGTCGAATTGGCGTCGGCAGCGGCGAGGGCGGCGAGCAGTAATTTTTTATCGGCCGCGTATTTCTTTTCGGTGCGGTCGAGCCACTCATTTTCACCGCGCTCAAAAGCCAGAATATAGGTGACGATATTGCCGCGTATCGAGTCGTGCATCTTGCCAAGATCGCCGGTATGTTGCTGCAACACCGCGTTGCGAGTCGACTTCTCGACGATTCCGCGGAATGATCCCGCTGATGAATAAGCGACGACACCCACGACGATAAAAATGACCGCAACAATGGCGCTGAAAATTGCCAGCGCGGCTTTGATGGAAAGTCCTTTGGTGATTTGCATAATTCTCGCCATCCCAATGAATGGTTAAACCTCGGAGTGCGTTGCCGCTTTGAGACACGCGCGGTGGTGGCCGTTTGAATCGTAGGCGAACAAGCATTGAATTATTTCACGCTTGGTGGACACGTGTTGGCCGATTGCGGAAATATTACCTTCAGCCGCCGTTTCCACACTGCTTCGTTTTCGAAGCCTATTTTTTTACCTGCGCCAGCACGTTGCTCGTCCATGCGAGCCGTTCGATGAGCGTCTTCAGAAATTGGCGATTAAAGCGAAGTTGGCAGGCATCCGATAATTGCTCCAGTTGCACGTCCTGGACTTTCAACAATTGAACTTCGGATACCGCGATGATTGACGCCGTACGGCGTGCTTTGTCGCCCGAAAGATAGGCCATTTCACCGAAACAATCGCCGTCTTTCAACACGTTCAGGAGCTTGCCGTCTTTAATGACTTTGACCTGTCCGGAAACGATGATGAAAAACGCGTGCCCGATATCGCCTTCAAGCAGCAGGCTCTGTTCGCGCGAATGATTTTCCCAAATGGCACCACGCAACACTTCCCACAGTTCCGAATCGCGAAAATCGCGGAAAAAATCGAGCTTACGGAGCGCGTTGAATTTCTCCGCAGATGAAATCTCGAAGGAATATTTTTCCAGTTGCGGAAAAGTTTCCGCGAGATCCCGGGCCATTGCATACCAGGCGGGGTAGCGCATGGCGGTATCGCGCGCCATCGCTTTTTCGACGATTTCGACCAGCTTGTCGGGTATATCCGGGCGAATCGATTTAAGCGGGGTCGGCTCTTCATTCAAAATCTTGTTGATCATTGCCACCGAATTCGCAGCCTGGAATGGCAGGCGCCCAGCGAGCAATTCATACATCGTCACGCCGAGCGAATAGATATCGGTCTGCACCGAAGGCTCTTCTTCGTTGATCTGCTCCGGTGCCATATAGGCGGGCGAGCCAACAAAACCATCAATTTGCGTGTGTGTTGAATGCGAAATTTGCGCGGTGCCGAAATCGGAAATCTTGATGTCATCGCGATCCGATAACAAAATATTCGCAGCCTTTATGTCGCGGTGAATCACGCCGTTCTGGAAAGCGTAATCCAACGCCCGGCACGCTTTAAAAATGATCAACACCGCCTGCCGCACCGGTAACAGATTGGTTTCGGTACAGAATTTTTTGAGACTGCCGCCGCCGACAAATTCCATGACGATATAACGTAAATCACCTTCGACGACCGCATCGAAGACGCCAACGATATTGGGGTGCGAAAGTTTGCCGACCATCGCGGCTTCGTTCAGAAACAACTTTTCAAAACGACGCGCTTCTTCCTCGCCCATGCCTTCGTCGGTCATCGCGACTTTGATGGCAACCTTGCGTTCGTTGAACTGATCCTCGCCCAAATAGACAATCGCCGTCGCACCTCGGCCGAGCTCTCCGCTGATGTCGTATTTGCCAATTCTGGTCGGACGGCTAAACATATTTTTGCGCGTTATTACAATCGAATGAAGTAGTAAGAGAAGTTAGAAAATCGATCAGGTTTCAGCGGTTATATGCTGATTTACAAAGAGTTTAGCCGATTGGTTTGAGATTGGCGACGTTTTTTTCAGCGTGAAAATCGGGTCAACTTGGCAATGATCGCGCAAGCCGGGAAAAGTGAGCGGC
>JANOKK010000170.1:0-4427 GCA_031419255.1 Betaproteobacteria bacterium | reverse complement strand
AAAGCCGATCAACGCGAACATGACCCCGGACCAAAAGTCTTTGGGATTTTTTAGTTTCACTACGCCTCCTCCGACAATGTTTGTCGAATTATTATGTGTTCGATTCTACATTAACCGTTTGCCGAATGAAGTACGGCGCGGCAACGGCAGCCTGATCTCTAACTACGGTCAGTCGGCATTAGCATTGACCATTGCCGTGATCAGGCGCAACTATTTCAACAAGCCCATTTTCTTCGCCAGTTCGGTATAGACCTTGGCGCGCTCGGCCATGAACGCGGGCATTTTTTCGTAGGTGATATCGGTCAACTCAAAACCAAGCTCGTCCATCTTCTTCTGAAACTCCGGGTCGCGGTTGATCTCGGAGAACATGCCGGAAACTCGTCTGCGCAGTTCAATCGACGCAGACTTCGGCAATGCCAACCCGCGATAAGCGCCATCCACCCAATCGATACCAAGCTCCTTGAAGGTGGGGACATCAGGAAATTGCGGGTGACGTTTTTCGGTGGCAATTGCCAGCATGCGCGTTTTGCCTTTCTGGGTGATCGCGAGCGTCACATACGACATGGCGAGATCGACGTGCCCGCCCAGTAATGAAGCGACCAGATCGCCAGTGCCTTTGAACGGCACATAAATGGTTTTGATGTTGGTCGCATTGTTGAGCCGCTCGGTTGCCATGTGGTTCGCCGAATTGGTGCCCGAACCGGCGATGGAAACCGACCCCGGCTTGGCTTTGGCAGCGGCAATCAGATCCTGATACGTATTGAAGGGCGATTCGCTTCTCACCACGATGGCGTCCGGAGTGTAGTGATAAAAATGCACGTTGGTTATGTCTTCGGTCTTGTATTGAACCGTGCCTTCCAGCGGCTGCAACACAATGTGCGGAAGATTGGTGCTCATCAAGGTGTAGCCGTCACCGGGATAAGTATTGGTCTGCGACCAGGCCAGCGCGCCACCCGCACCGGGTTTTGATTCGACAATCAAGTCCTGACCGAATTTCTTCTTGTACACCTGGCCCTGCAAGCGCGCACCAATATCGGATTCACCGCCCGGCGCGAACGGCAGAATGTAGCGCACCGGTTTGTCGGGATATGTGGCTGGCACTGGCTGCGCGGCGACGGGTTGCAGAAGCGACACGATTGCAATGGCGAGCCACAAAAAACTTTTCATGATTTATCTCCTCCGATTATGATCAAGTGCGTTCTTGCTACAGATGGACGCAGATGAACACAGATTATTTTGAGCTTCAAGTTTGTTGCAAAGAATGTCGACGTCGCGAAAAATTTATTCACTTTCATCTGCGTTCATCTGTGGCAAGAAGAAATTAAACGGCGTCGGCAATCGCCTTGCCCACATCCTGCGTATTCGCCGTGCCACCCATGTCTCGGGTGCGTGGGCCATCGACCAGCACCGTTTCAATCGCCTTCACGATAGCATCTCCGGCGGCTTTGTGTCCGAGATGTTCCAACATCATCGCCCCGCTCCAGATTTGCCCGATCGGGTTCGCGATATTTTTGCCGAAAATATCCGGTGCGCTGCCATGCACCGGTTCAAAGCAGGACGGAAATTCGCGTTCGGGATTCAGGTTGGCCGAGGGCGCGATGCCAATCGTTCCCGTACACGCAGGCCCCAGGTCGGACAAAATATCACCGAACAAATTCGAGCCCACCACCACATCGAACCAATCCGGATGCTGCACGAAATGCGCGGTCAAAATATCGATGTGATATTGCGAGGTGCGTATCTCCGGATATTTTGCCGACATCTCCTTGAAGCGCTCATCCCAGTACGGCATGGTGATCGCGATACCGTTTGATTTGGTGGCGGAGGTCACGTGCTTGTTTTTGCGCGTCTTCGCCAATTCAAACGCGTATCTCAAAATGCGATCCACACCGCGCCGCGTGAAAATGGTTTGCTGCATGCACATTTCGTGCTCAGTGCCGTTGTACAGCCGCCCGCCGATAGACGAATATTCACCTTCGTTGTTTTCGCGCACCACCCAGAAATCGATGTCGCCGGGTTTACGCCCTGCAAGCGGCGAAGGCACGCCCGGCATCAATCGCACCGGTCGCACGTTGGCGTACAACTGGAATTCGCGGCGGATCGGAATCAACAATCCCCAGAGTGATATGTGATCCAGAACCGTGGGAAATCCTACTGCGCCAAGAAAGATCGCGTCGTGATGGCGGATTTCTTTCAAGCCATCCTCGGGCATCATTTTGCCGTGCTGCAAATAGTAATCGCAGCTCCACGGTTTCTCGTCGAATGAGAAACCGATATCGAATTTGCGCCCCGCCGCTTCGAGTACTCGAATGCCTTCAGGAACCACTTCCCGGCCGATGCCGTCGCCGGCGATGACTGCGATTTTGTAGTTTTGCACGACACGCTCCACTTGAAATGACTCTGCAACGAATGGCACTGGCACAAGCTGTCTCCCCGGCGCAGGCCGGTGTCCAAGTTTCTTGCCTGACGCCGCGAAATTCAAATTGGGTCCCGGCCTGCGCCGGAGAGACATTGTCTATTGTTCCCCATTGACGCACAAATTTCCGTTGCCGGTCATCCAAAACGCTTGGTCAAGTGCCATTCGATTCCGCTACGTTTTACCACGTGGGCATTGGCCCAACCTTGATTTGGTGCAGGTTGGACGCTGTTCTGCCTGTCGTTCAGACGTAAAATTTATCCGCGCGTCTTAGCAAGAAGTAAACGGTCATCCTGAGTGCCGCGAAGGATCTTGTCGAATGAACCAGATCCTTCACTTCGTTCAGGATGACAACATTTTTCCGTTTTCCAATCCTGACTTGGTGCCCATAGGCAAGTGCCGACATGCGCGATTATGTGCCGAACCGAGCATCAAACCCAAGCACTGGCGCGACTTTCCGGCCATTATTGCTCCGAACACCGCACCAGTGCTCGCGTTTCATACCGCCATCAATTCTTGTGAATTTGCCTCGAGCCCGCGCTCGCCCGTCGCGCCAACACCTTGTCCACCATCACCCCCGCCTGCCCCAGATAATTCGCCGGGTCGCACAAGCGCGCGAGTGCGGCGCGGTCGAGATGCTGGTTGATCTCCGGATGCGCGACCAATAATTCGAGAAGTGGCCGTTTGGTCTTGATGGCCTCGCGGCACAGCTCGTATACCAGATCGTGCGCGTACTCGCGACCGATGTACGGCCCCAGCCCCATCATTACCGCTTCCGACATCACGAGGCCTTCGGTGAGTTCGATATTCGCGCGCATTTGCTCGACATCCACTTCCAGGCCGGCCAGAACAAATTTGGTTTGCCGCAATGCGCCCGCCGTAAGACAAAACGCCTCCGGCAACGCGATCCATTCAATCTCCCACGGGCCCGTCGAGCGTTCGTGATCGGCAATCATTGCATCCATCAGCGACGCCGCATGCTGCCGCACGACCGAGACGGCGGCGTGGATGTAGCAGCTCGAAATCGGATTGCGTTTCTGCGGCATGGTGCTGCTGGAGCCGCGTCCCGGCGCGAATGGCTCGTACACTTCGCCGACCTCGCTTTGCATCATCAGCTTCACGTCCATCGCAATTTTACCGAGCGAGCCGCCGACCATGCCAAGAAACGCACCCACTTCAGCAATCGTGTCGCGCACGGTATGCCAGGCGATGTCGGGTTGCGCGAGACCGAGTTCCTGCATCAGCCCCGCCTGTGTTTCCATTGCACCTTTTTCAATCGATGCCAACGTGCCGCAGGCGCCGCCGAATTCGCCCATCAGTACACGCGGACGCAACTGTTCGAGCCGTTCCAAATGCCGCTCGATGCCGGCGAGGATCGACGCACACTTGAAGCCGAACGTAACGGGAATAGCCTGCTGCAAATTGCTGCGACCGATGACGGGCGTATCGCGAAAACGTAGCGAAAGATCGGCGAGCAACCTGGAAATATCGCGCAGATCGGCCTCGACAATATCGAGCCCCTCGCGGATCTGCAACACGGCCGCCGTGTCGGTAATATCCTGCGTGGTGGCACCCCAATGGCAGCACTCGCCGAGCTTGTCGCGGCACAGCGCATTGATCTGCGAGACCACCCCCAGCACCGGGTAGCCGATGCGCTCGGTTTGTTCGCGCAGTTTCACCATATCGATCTTGCTGAATTCGCAATTGCGAATAATTTCGTCGGCGGCCGCTTGCGGAATGATGCCGAGCTTTCCCTGCACCTTTGCCAGCGCGCGCTCGATATCGAGATATTTCGCGGTGCGGTTTTCGTCCGACCAGACGAAACGCATCGCATCGGTACTAAAGATGTTGCCGAAAATATTTGAATCGATGATGCCGGCGTTCATGCTTACTACTCCTAAGGGATTGTTGGTCGCAGGAAATTCAAATCGCACCGTCTTTGCGCAACCGATCGATTTTCTCGGGCGTAACCCCAAGCGCGCCAAGAATCGCGTTCGTGTGTTCGCCAAGT
>JANOKK010000169.1:0-11068 GCA_031419255.1 Betaproteobacteria bacterium | reverse complement strand
CGCAATTCGGCCAGCACGCCGCCGAAATCGAACAGCACCGCCTTGATGCCGGCCGCGTCAGTCGTTGCCTTCAACGACTGAGCCTGTCGAGTGCCTCGCGATATTTGTCGCTGGTTCTTTGCGCGATCTCGGGCGGCACTGCCGGCGCGGGAGGCTTGCGATTAAAGCCGATCGAATCGAGCCAATTGCGAATGTATTGCTTGTCGAAACTCTCTGGTGACGCGCCGACCCGGTAGGTTTCCAATGGCCAGAAGCGCGAGGAATCCGGCGTCAATACTTCGTCAATCAAATGAAGTTTTCCCGCGACATCGACGCCAAACTCAAACTTGGTGTCGCCGATGATGATGCCTTTGGTCAGCGCATATTCGGCGGCTTCGGCATAAAGCCGGATCGCGGTGTCGCGCACTTCGGCCGCGCGCGCGGCACCGATGATTTTTTCGCACGCCGCGAAATCGATATTCTCGTCGTGCTCACCCGCTTTGGCTTTGGTTGCCGGTGTGAAAATCGGTTGCGGCAATTTGGATGCGCGCTGCAAACCCGGCGGCAATGTCACGCCACATACCGACAACGACGCCTGATACTCCTTCCAGCCCGAGCCTTCGAGATACCCGCGCACCACGGCCTCAATTGGCAGCACCTTGTATTTGTTGACGACAATGGCGCGCCCCCGCACCTGATCGCGCTCGTTCGGCGCGACCACCGTTTCCGGATCGATGCCGGTCAATTGATTCGGCACGATGTGCGCTAATTTGTGGAACCAGAAATTGGCGAGGCCAACGAGAATTTCGCCCTTGTGCGGAATCGGCGTCGGCAGAATAACGTCGTAGGCTGACAAGCGATCGCTGGTCACGAGCAGCAACTTGTCGTCGCCAACGGCGTAGATGTCGCGGACTTTGCCGCGGGCGATCAGCGGTAGAGAGGTAATGGTGGATTGGTACACGGTGAGCGCCTTATTAGATAAACACCGCAATGATTAGAATAACGCCTAGCGCCAGCGGCAGCACCACAAGATAGACCGTGCCGATGGCGGCAAAACGCAACGCGGTGGCCCACCAGCGACCGCCGAAAACACGCCGCATCGCCAGCCAGAAATAGACTACGCCGGCGAGATACAGCAACTCACCGATGGTCGCATTGGCGAGCGCGATGGCCAGCAGTAACAGAAACGCGAAAGCATGAACATGAAACGCATAGACGAGATGTTCGCCGTAGCGCAGATGCCGCCCGCGACACAGCATTTGGGTTAGCAGCGCAAACGCTGGCAGGAAGGCAAATATTGCATACGGTGCCAGCGAAATCATGCGCTCCTTCACTTGTCGCCCGACCTCGGCCATCGACTGGTTCTGATACTTGTCCCGCAAATGGGCCTTGAGTTTGTTGCACGGTGCCGACGCGAATTCGCATTCGATCATCGATACAAATGGCTTTTTCATTTCAGTGGCATCGTTGGCGCTGACGACAATCGGCGGGCCGGCTTTGCTGACACGAATTTTGACATCCTTCGCACCCGGTTGAGCCGACGCAATCACGGGCGGATCAACCGCTTCAGATTCTGCCGACCCAATCACCAGGTTACCCGCACCGAAAATTTTGACCGCCAAAAAGAACAAGATGCTGGCGGTCAGGTATAGCCTTAACGGCAACACGTAGCTGTTCTTTTTTCCGGCGAAATAGCGCATGGTCAATTCACCCGGCCGAAAAATCAACAGCCCCAGCGTGCGCGCCAGTGCGCCCTCGAAGGCGACGTAGTGACCAATGAATTCGTGCAGAAACTCCATCGCAGACGGCGGATGCGAAGCGGTATCCTGCCCGCAATTTTGACAGAACTTACCCGGCTCGGCGCTCAGGAAAAAACTGCAATTGCGACAGTAGATTGAGTTCAATCTTGCGAGGCCACATCTCGACTTACACGACCACCTGCTTCAACTCCCCTCTTACATATTTCTCCGCCATTTGCGACAAATTGATCGCCTTGATTTTCGATCCCTGTCCCGCGCAATTGAATTGCTGATAGCGCTGCTTGCAGATTTCTTTCGCGGCCGCACGTGCGGGCTTCAGGTAATCGCGTGGATCGAACGCGGATTTGTTTTCGTTCAGGTATTTGCGGATCGCCGCCGTCATCGCGAGGCGAATATCGGTATCGATATTGACCTTGCGCACGCCGTGCTTGATGCCTTCCTGAATTTCTTCGACTGGCACGCCGTAGGTTTCTTTCATCTCGCCACCGTTGTCGCGGATGATTTTCAGCAAATCCTGCGGCACCGACGATGAGCCATGCATCACCAAATGGGTATTCGGGATGCGTGCGTGGATTTGCTTGATGCGGTCGATCGCCAAAATATCGCCGGTGGGCTTGCGGGTGAATTTGTACGCACCGTGCGAGGTGCCGATGGCAATCGCGAGTGCGTCAACACCGGTTTTCTTCACGAAGTCAGCCGCCTCGTCAGGGTCAGTCAACAACTGATCACGCGTCATCGTGGCGTCGGTACCGTGGCCGTCTTCCTTGTCGCCGCGCATGGTCTCAAGCGATCCCAAACAACCCAGTTCGCCCTCCACCGAGACGCCGATCATGTGCGCCATATCAACCACGCGACGGGTCACTTCGACGTTGTACTCGTAGGTGGCGATGGTTTTGCCGTCGGCTTGCAACGAGCCATCCATCATCACGCTGGAAAAACCCAGGCGCATCGCCTGCTGGCATACCGATGGCGATTGGCCGTGATCCTGATGCATCGCGACGGGCACATGCGGGTACGAATCCACGGCGGCCTCGATCAGATATTTCAGAAATGTCTCGCCCGCATATTTGCGCGCGCCGGCCGAGGCCTGCATGATCACCGGGCTGTCAGTTTCGGACGCGGCTTCCATGATCGCCTGCACCTGTTCCAGATTGTTCACGTTGAAAGCGGGAAGGCCGTAGCTGTTTTCGGCGGCGTGGTCGAGCAATTGGCGCATGGATACTAGGGGCATGAGAGTCTCCGAAGACGGTGTGGATAGGTGTTGGGCTCGACACGGCGGAGTCGCGTTTGCGCGCAACTATTTACGTTTGCGCTCGAAAAATGCGTGTCGATTGCCCTGAATCAGCGGTTATTTTACGTGCTTCGCACGAAGTCGTTGTAATAAGGTGGTAGACGCGGGAATGGCACCCATCAAACGACATGGTCTTGATCGTGCCGCGTGGGTTGTCAGCTTTTCTCCCGCAGCACGAACCTGCCGCGCGTCGTGTTCAATTCAATCCAACACGATGCGGTTCCGCCCCGCTTCCTTCGCGCGGTACAAACGGGCATCGGCGAGCCCAAGCAGCGAATCCGCGCGCGGTGGCGCGCACTCTACCGCAGACGCGAGGCCGATACTGCAGGTGACCTTCAATGCGAGCGCATGCCGGGGCCAATCGTATTGCTCGATGGCGGCGCGCAATCGCTCGGCAATCTCGCCGCCGCGTGCCCGGTCGGCGTCCATCAATATCAGCATGAACTCTTCGCCACCCCAGCGCGCCGCGACATCGGCCGCGCGCGATGCCTGGCGCATCAGGCGCGCGCATTCGCGCAACACGTCGTCGCCCATGGCGTGGCCGAAGCGATCATTGATGTGTTTGAAGTGATCGAGATCGATGAACAACACCGTGAGCGCCGGCACGTTACCGCTGCCGGATAGCGTGTTGCGCAATGCGCGTTCGGCCGCGCGGCGGTTCTGGAGCCCGGTCAACGCATCTTCATCGGCAAGCCGCGACAACTCGGCCGTCACTTGTTTCATCCCGGAACGCAGTTCGTGTTGCTCAAGATTGGCGACCGCGGTCGAATCGACGAGCCGTTGTTCCAGCGCGCGGGCGTTCTTGAAGGCCGCAAGCGCCTCGCGCGATTGGTCCAGTCCTTCGTAGGCGGCAGCGATGCCGTCCCACGCGTCGCGCTGAAAAACAATCGAGCCGCCGTCGAGAAACACGAGTGCCTGCCGGTATGCGTCGATGGAACGCTCAAATTGGTGGAGCTTTAGATAGGCATTGCCGGTCGCCCCCATTGCGGCACCCTGATCCGCGCGCAAACCGCTCTCGGTAAAGGTATCGAACGAGCGCCGCAGACACTCTATCCCCGCTTCAAATTGCCCCGCAGTTACCAGCATGGTGCCGTAGTTCGACAGGGCAAGTTCGGCGATGCGTCGGCAGCCCTCGCGTTCGGCGTCGGTGGCGAGTGCTGCAATCTCGGGCAACAAGGCGGCGTAGGCGGCGCGTTCGGCGGGATCCTTTTTCACGGCGGCGTCGATCCGCCGGCTATGCGCATTGATCAGCGAATTGCGTGATGACATTCGATCCTGTGCGGGTGCATCCGGCCCCAGGACGTTGATCGAGCGCGTGATGTAATTTAGCGCGAGTTCGTGTCTGCCTAGCATCGAACACGACACGCCCATCCGCCGCAACAGTCCATGATGCAGGTGATGGAGATTCGCATCGTCGATGGCGGCGATCAATTGTTCGGCCTGTTCAAAATAGGCGATCGCGGCGGCGTGTTCGTCCACGCGCTGGTGCGCGGCCCCTGCCACCAGCAGCGCCTCGGCTTCGGCTTTAACGTCGGCGCATTCAATCGCCAGCGCGCGCGCTTCAAGCGCCGCGCGCAATGCCGCCACCGATGCGCCGGTGATGCCGTGCCCACGCGCGATCAGGAGCAACAGCGGCAGTCGTTCCGGGCGTGACACCTCGGGCAAAGACGCGATCGCCGCCGCCAATGCGTCGGCGGTGCCATTCGCATCCATTCTTGCGCTGAGTGCGGCGATATCCATCTTGTCGGCTTGAGGTTACCAGAATTGACGGGGCGGGATTGCGCCACCCCAACTGCTCTGGGCGACAGCGCGCTCAGCGCGCGTAGGACCGCGCGAGCATGAGGTCAATGGTTGGCGGCGCTTCCTGCAGGGCGATGAGCTTTGCACCGTCAGGGCTCGCGGCGAGACTGGTGCCGGCACTCGGCGGCGCGAAATCATGGCGGCCGATGTGGCCCGTTGCCAGGTCGAACCGGTTGAGGCAATGCTCCACCAAACGCGTCGAATATAGATAGTTGTCGGAGTAGTTGGACTCAAGCGCGCAACCTCACTCGAGGCACCCGTTGAAAATTTTGGAGTCGCCGCCACTGGCGCGCGAATCTGTCTCTCCCAAATCCTTTTGCCCCTACCAATGTTACGCCCCGCGATGCTCGCCCAGCGTGACGATTTTCATCGTGTTGGTGCCGCCGGATTGGCCGATCGGCTCGCCCATGGTGATGACGACGATGTCACCGATCGCAGCCACGCCGTTATCGAGCAAGACTTGCTCGGCGGCCTTCATGAGTTTCTCGCGGTCGTGGCCTTCGTAGGCGAGGGTGAAAGGGCGCACGTCGCGCATTAGCGCCGTCTTGGTGAGCGTGCCCGCCTCGGGTGTCAACGCGTAGATCGGCACACCGGAATTCAGACGCGACATCCACAGCGCGGTCGATCCCGATTGGGTGAGGGACGCAATGCATTTCACTTTCAGGTGATGCGCTGTAAACAATGCGGCCATCGCGATCGATTGATCGACGCGCGTGAACACGCGATCCAGAAATTCACGGTCGAGCTTTACATCCGCGCTTTTCTCGGCTTCAACACATATGCGCGCCATCGCTTCAACTGTTTCGACCGGATATTGTCCCGAGGCCGATTCGGCCGAAAGCATCACGGCGTCTGTGCCATCGAGCACCGCGTTGGCCACGTCGGAGACTTCCGCGCGCGTGGGTATCGGCGAAGTCACCATTGACTCCATCATTTGCGTCGCAGTGATGGTGAGTTTGTTCATTTCGCGCGCCATGCGGATCATGCGTTTTTGCAGCGCCGGCACGGCGGCGTCGCCCACCTCTACTGCCAAATCGCCGCGCGCAACCATGATGCCATCGCAGGCTTTCATGATGTCCTTCAACGCATCATTGGTGACGGCTTCGCTGCGCTCGATTTTCGCGATAAGCATCGCGTTGCCGCCAGCCGCACGCATCAACTCGCGCGCCATATACATGTCGGCGCCGCTTTTCGGAAACGACACGGCAAGAAAATCGGCTTTCAACGCCGCCGCCGTCTTGATATCGTCCATGTCCTTCGATGTTAATGGCGGCGCGGTCAGACCGCCGCCTTTGCGGTTGATGCCTTTGTTGTTCGACAGCACACCACCTTGCTTCACGCGGCAATCGATCTCGTTTTTCTTGACGCTCAACACTTCAAACACCAGCAATCCATCGTTCAGCAGCAACAGATCGCCCGCTTTCACGTCGCGCGGCAATTCCTTGTAATCGATGCCGACCCGTTCCTGATTGCCGAGTTCGCAGTCGGCGTCGAGAATGAATTTGTCGCCGGACTTCAAGGTGATCTTGTTTTCAGCAAACTTGCCGACGCGAATTTTCGGGCCTTGCAGGTCGGCAAGGATGCCGATCTGCTTGCCATAGCGCGCGCCGATTTCTCGCACCATGCGCGCGCGATTCTGGTGGTCTTCCACCGTGCCGTGTGAAAAATTCATTCGCACCACATCGACGCCGGCTTCGATCAGGCGTTCAAGCACTTCCGGCGACGAGGTGGCCGGGCCAAGAGTGGCGACGATTTTGGTGGCGCGTTGCATGGTGATTCCTGTTGGTGTTGGATGGATTTGCGGCGACATTACCGGGACGCACGCTGCTCAAGTATTTCCACGGCGGGCAAGGTTTTTCCTTCGAGAAACTCCAGAAACGCGCCACCGCCGGTAGAGATGTAGGAAATCTTGTCCGCGATGCCGTATTTCGCGATCGCGGCCAACGTATCGCCGCCGCCGGCGATTGAGAACGCGTCCGACTCGGCGATTGCGCGGGCGAGCGTCTCAGTCCCGTGGCCAAATTGATCGAACTCGAACACGCCGACCGGGCCGTTCCAGACGATGGTGCCGGCGCATTTGATGATGTCGGCGAGCGTGGCCGCTGTCTTCGGGCCGATGTCGAAAATCATGTCATCTTCACTGACATCTTCGACGCGCTTGGTCTCGGCGGGCGTGGTCGGCGAAAACTCCTTGCCGCACACCACATCGACGGGAATCGGCACCGCTGCGCCGCGCGCGGCCATCATGTCGATGATGGCTTTTGCCTCATTGGCAAGATCGATTTCAGCGAGCGATCGGCCAATTGGGAACTCTTTCGCGAGCAAAAAGGTATTGGCGATACCGCCGCCAACCACCAGTTGATCGACCTTCTCCGCGAGCGACTTCAAAATCGTGAGTTTGCTCGACACCTTCGAGCCCGCGACGATGGCGACCATCGGTCTTTTCGGTGTTTTGAGTGCTGCGCCGAGCGCGTCCAACTCGGCCGACAGCAGTGGTCCTGCGCAAGCGATCTTCGCGAACTTGGCGATGCCGTGGGTGGTGGCTTCGGCGCGGTGCGCGGTGCCGAAGGCATCGTTCACATAGATATCGCACAACGCCGCCATTTTTTGTGCGAGCGCGTCGTCGTTCTTTTTCTCGCCGATATTCACGCGGCAATTTTCCAGCAGCACCACTTCGCCCGGCGCGACCTCGACACCATCGACCCAATTGGTCTTTAACAGCACCACGCGGCCCAGCAATTCGCCCATGCGTTTGGCGATGGGCGCCAGCGAGTCCTCGGCTTTGAACGCGCCCTCGGTGGGACGGCCCAGGTGCGAGGTCACCATTACCGCCGCGCCGTTTTTCAGCGCCAACTCAATCGCAGGGATTGATGCGCGAATGCGTGTGTCATCGGTAATGTTACCGGCGTCATCCTGCGGCACGTTAAGGTCGGCGCGGATGAACACGCGCGCGCCGCGCAATTGGAGATCACTCAGGCGGTGAAATTTCATCGGATAGCGCCGGTGGCGGGACGCAATCGCGGGTATCGGGCGGTCATTTGCACGTCGCCAATTGGGCGACGGCCTCGACTTGCATATCCGCCCCCTTGTTGTGTTTTGCCTTGACGGCCTCGCTCACCACGGCACCGGTGTCCGCGCGGAATGCCGCGAACGCTTCCAGGCTCGTGTTCATCGCGGCCACCAGCGCCGCCCGCGCCGCGCCGGTGCATTCGTTGACCGCGACCGTTTCGGCCTCGGATTTTATCGCCTGCAATTTTTTCAGCGGTTCATCGAGCTCGCCTCGCAACACCTTGCTCGCGCCTTCGACGCCACTGTCCCAGCGAGTGGCAATTTGGCTCAGCGCATCCACGGCCTTGCGTTTATCGTCGGCCGCCTCGGCCTCCCGATACGCGGTTTCGACGGCGGTCTTTTGCTCGGCCAAACGCGTGGCGATCGCGCGCTCATCGTTGCGCACGGCCTGATCCGCGCTTTCCATGGTGGCCTCGCTCGGCGGCGGCGGTGGATCGTTGCAACCGGACAACGCGGTGGACAACGCGATACATGCAAGTGTGCCAATGTATTTCATGATTGTTTCCAATGCAGCATGGCCAAGAACCGGTGGAATTCGCAACGACGCGGGTGAATGTCGATCAGGATAACTTTTTTCGACACCGCGAGTGTTGTCGCATGGTTTGCAATTCGTCGTTGAAATTGCCAGCGGTGGTCACAAACAGGAACGGCAATACCGCGTGCAGGATCGCCGCGATGCCGCCGCAGGTCATTTTCACGCCGAACTTAAGCGCAAAACCGAAATGTTCCACGTAGGATTCATTGACCAAATACGGATGCGCGGTGAATGGATTGTTCATCACGTTAAATGCCGAAAGTGGCCCGCCTCGGAGTTTTTGAAATGCCGCGCCGCGCGCATGGGAGGCCGTTTACTTGGCGCCCATCAATGCAACTGTCGTGTCGAGCATCCGATTGGAAAATCCCCACTCGTTGTCGTACCAGGAGCTGACTTTCACGAGCCGGCCGGACACTTTGGTCAAGGTCGAATCAAACGAAGAAGAATGGCTGTCGTGGTTGAAATCGATCGACACCAGCGGCGCGGTGTTGTAGGCGAGGATGCCTTTCATGCCCGGCTCCGAAGCCGCCGCTTTCATGATCGCGTTCACTTCGTCGGCGGTGGTATCACGCGCGGCGATGAATGAAAGATCGACGAGCGACACGTTGATGGTGGGCACGCGGATCGCGAAGCCGTCGAGACGGCCATTCAATTCCGGCATCACCAATCCCACGGCAGCGGCGGCACCGGTCTTGGTCGGGATCATCGACATCGTCGCCGAGCGCGCGCGGCGCAAGTCTTCGTGCATCACGTCCGACAACACCTGATCGTTGGTATACGCGTGAATGGTGGTCATGAGCCCATTCACCAGGCCAATCTTGTCGTGCAGTGGTTTCACCAGCGGTGCCAGACAATTGGTGGTGCAGCTTGCATTCGATATCACCGTCATCGCGGCAGTCAATACGCCATGGTTCACACCGTAGACGATGGTGGCGTCAACATCCTTGCCGCCGGGGGCGGAGATGATAACTTTTTTGGCACCACCCTTCAAATGCGCACCGGCTTTTTCTTTGGTGGTAAAAAATCCGGTGCATTCCAGTACCACATCCACACCCAATTCGCCCCATGGCAACTGGGCAGGATCGCGTTGCGCATACACGCGGATTTTGTCGCCATTGACGATCATCGAATCGCCCTCGACCACGACCGTGCCGGGGAATTTGCCATGCGCGGTGTCGTGGCGCGTCAAATGCGCGTTGGTTTCCACCGGGCCAAGATCATTGATCGCGACGATCTGGATATCGTGTTTCTTGCCGCCCTCATAGTGGGCGCGGAGAATATTGCGGCCGATGCGGCCATAGCCATTGATGGCAACTTTGATGGTCATGTGGGTCGATTCCTGAGGGCAGTGGTGATAAAAAATTCGGTGGGACTATTGAGGGGTTTGTTGAAATTCGCAATGCAAATAGCAATGCAGAATATGCCGAAGCACTTCCCTCTTTGAAAAAGAGGGATTGAGCGAGATTTGCGGTCGCCAATCTGGCATGTCGGCTTTAAATCCTCCTCAAACCTCCTTTTTTAAAGGAGGAAGTGCTCCGAGAGAAACGCTCAGCCTTCGATATCTCGAATTTCAATAAGCCCTTGGATATTGATTTTACCGCATCGTCCGCTCCCGCTTGATAATGTCGAACCATGGAAAAGATCGTCATCGCGTCGAACAATCCCGGCAAGTTGCGTGAATTCGCGGCGCTGCTGCGGCCCTTCGATTTCGACGCCGTGCCGCAATCGGCGCTCGGCGTGACCGAAGCGGACGAGCCGTATGAGACATTTGTCGAGAACGCGCTAATCAAAGCGCGGCACGCGTCGCGCGCGACAGGATTGCCAGCGCTCGCGGATGATTCCGGCATCTGCGCGATGACGTTGAACGGCGCGCCCGGTGTGTATTCGGCGCGCTATGCGGGGGAGCCAAAATCAGACATCCGAAACAATGAAAAGCTGGTCGCCGAACTCGCTTCACATCGAGACCGTCGCGCTTTTTACTATTGCGCGCTGGTGCTGGTGATGCGCGCCGACGATCCGCGACCGCTGATTGCCGACGGCGAATGGCATGGCGAGATCATCGAGTCACCGCGCGGCGCAGAAGGATTCGGCTACGACCCCTACTTTTTCCTGCCGACATACAAACTCACCGCTGCCGAGCTGGCACCGGACATCAAAAACCGCGTGAGTCATCGTGGCATTGCCATGCAAGCGCTCGCGGAAAAATTGCGGGCGCGCCGCTGATGTCGCCGGAAATCGCCTTGTCCGGCGCGTTGCCACATCAAATCGCGCTGACGATTCTGCCACCGTTATCACTCTACATTCACATCCCCTGGTGCGTGCGCAAATGCCCCTATTGCGATTTCAATAGTCACGAAAAAAAGGGCGAGGTTCCCGAACGCCGTTACATCGACGCGCTGATTTCCGATCTCGATCACACGCTGCCCAATATTTGGGGGCGACGCGTAACCACGGTATTTTTCGGCGGAGGCACCCCGAGCCTGTTTTCGGCCGCCGCCATCGATGAAATTCTCGCTGCCGTGCGTGCGCGCGTGCCGCTGGCGTCTGATGCTGAAATCACATTGGAGGCCAATCCCGGCACATTCGAGGCGGAGAAATTTGCGGGCTTTCGCGCGGCTGGTGTGAATCGGCTGT
>JANOKK010000168.1:0-1049 GCA_031419255.1 Betaproteobacteria bacterium | reverse complement strand
GGCTCAGGGCGAACGGTGGTTGGTTTGAACACATCGCAACATGACCGAGAAAATCAACCCCATCCTGCTCGACATCCCAGACAAAATCACTGGGACGCGCATCGTCGTGCGTCCCTACGTCGAGAGCGACGCGCCCGCACTGTGGGATGCAATCGAAGCATCGCGCACCCATCTCGCCCCATGGATGCCTTGGCTCGCCGATTGGAAAGTGCCGGAATTCGCGCGCGTCGTGATTCGCAAAAATGCGGCGAAGTGGATATTGCGCGAAGACCTCACCATGGGCATGTTCGAGAATGCAAGTGGACGTCTGCTCGGCGGATGCGGATTGCACCGTTTCGACTGGAGCGTGCCGGCGATGGAAATCGGCTATTGGCTGCGGCCCGATGCCGAAGGCAAAGGTTACGTGTCGGAGATGGTGAAGCTAATGACCGAATTTGCCTTCTCGCACCTCGAGGCTGAACGCGTTGAAATCCGCTGCGACGCCGTCAACACGCGCAGCGCCGCCGTGCCGCGTCGGTTGGGGTTCAAGGAAGAAGTGTTGTTGCGTTGCTCGCGTCGCAATGTCGATGGCTCCTTGGGCGATACTCTTGTCTTCGCAAAGACTCGCGCCGACTACGTGGAAGACGTAGAATAATTTCATGAACTCCACCGTCAAATTGGTGATTCTCGATCGCGATGGCGTCGTTAACGTCGACAGCCATCACTTCATCAAGTCGCCCGCCGAGTGGAAACCGCTGCCCGGTTCCATCGAGGCGATCGCTCGCCTGAATCAAAGTGGCTGTCGGGTGGTGATCGCGACCAATCAATCAGGTATTGGCCGCGGCCTGTTCGATATGGCGACGTTGAACGCGATCAACGACAAAATGATGGAGCAGGTGTTTCGCGCGGGCGGGCGCATTGATGCGATTTTCTTTTGCCCCTGTACCGCCGATCAGCATTGCCATTGCCGCAAACCCGACACCGGCATGTTCGAGGAAATTGCGGCGCGCTATCAAATCGGCCTCACCGGCGTGCCGACAATCGGCGACTCGCTGCGCGGATCGCTGGCG
>JANOKK010000167.1:0-1195 GCA_031419255.1 Betaproteobacteria bacterium | reverse complement strand
TCGGAAGAGCCACCGGCATTCATGGTCGGCGATTTCACCGGCTACAGCGGCAATTTCCAATCCGATGTTCAGTTGTCGATCTACTCCGACGGTATTGTCATTGCAACTGTTGATGGTGGCGCTCGCGTGACGGGCTACTATCGAGGTTCGCAGTTGTTTCTGGGCAATGCGCGCTACGATATTCAGCAGGACGCCACAGGATTTCGCATGGCGCAAGTTGGGCAGCGAAGCAATCCGGTCGCATTTGTACGTTCGCGCTATGAATCGCCACGCGGAAGAGTTGATCGATAGTCATCCACTGCGACAAAACGGCGCAAAACATCGCGCCGTTTTTTTCGATTATCACCAACGAGCTCCCGCGCACATTTGCTTGCGTTACAATTCCCGTTGATCCAAGGCCACCTGTTTACAGTTGCAAGCGCAATTGCGTAGTGCGTGCTCTGATTTGCAAGGCGTTCGTGCTTCATCCATCGGCCTACCCGGTCGGCATGTTCTTCGGCAATTTTTATCCAAAAAAGTCAAAGGGGAATTAAATGAAGTCACTCTCAAAAACGGTTTTACTCGCTGCGACATTGGCATTCGGCGCGACGCCCGCTGCCTACGCCATCACCGAGGGTTCGCTCGACGGCGAAGCGCATCCGCATGTCGGTTTGCTGATTTTTGATGTGGATGGCGCGCCCGCATGGCGCTGTTCGGGCACGTTACTATCTCCGACGGTCATGTTAACGGCGGGGCATTGCACCGATGGCACATCCGGCGGACGTGTCTGGTTCGAGTCCAACGTGCAGGCAAATCAGGTCGCCCTCGGCTATCCGGCCGGCGGTGCCACCAGTATTGAATTCTGCAATGTTGCGACGCATCCGCAATTCAATGAAGGCTCGTTCGTGCTGCACGACGTCGGTGTCGTCACGTTGTGCGCGCCGGTTGCGCGCGCGACCTACGGCGCATTGCCTGCTGTCAATCAACTTGACGCGCTGAAAACGAAGCGCGGTGGGCAGGATGTCACCTTCACTGCGGTTGGCTATGGCATGCAGAAGAGCTTTCCCGATGCTGCGTCATTCAAGGATTCGGCGCTGAAAATCCGCATGGTCGCGAGCCCGAAATTGAATCAGATCAATACCGGATTCACCGGTAATTTTTCGCTGCTGCTGTCTAATAACGCCAACACCGGCGGCACCTGCTTTGGCGATTCCGG
>JANOKK010000166.1:0-7728 GCA_031419255.1 Betaproteobacteria bacterium | reverse complement strand
CGAGCGTGCGTCGGCTTGTTGCTGTGCCACCCGACCGAGACGCGGCACGAAGTGGCGAATCGCCAACACATAGAGTGTCAGCCACATTGCAAACGGTGCCACGATCCAGAGATCAAAATTGCCGACGATCAGGATCATGGTCGCGAAATAGATGACGACAAACACCAAAATGTCGGCGACGATCATCCATACATCGCGCACCGCGAGTGCGGTCTGCATGACTTTGGTGGCGACACGCCCGGCGAATTCATCCTGATAAAAACTCAGGCTTTGCGAGAGCATCAAGCGGTGGAATTTCCAGCGTAACCGCATCGGAAAATTGCCGGCCATCGCCTGATGCTTCAGCAATGCCTGCAATCCCACTACCAGCGGGCTCGCCAACAGTATCACGCTAAGCAACAAGAGATTACCGCGCTGCGTGCTCCACAGCGTAGCAGGCTCGGTTTTGCTGAGCCAATCGACCACCTGCCCCAACATGCTGAACAAGAACGCCTCGAATACCCCAATCGCAGCCGTGCAAAGCGTCATCATCAACAGGAACGGGCGCAGACCGTCGACGGCTTCCCACATGAATGCAAGAAGCGTGTTCGGCGTCGGTTGCGGCGCGCCTTCTGGATAGGGGTTGACGAGTTTTTCGAAAAAAGAGAACACCGGGTGCGCCGATTATTTTTGAAACGCTATTTTACGAACTATTGGTGCCATCGCAACCGCTTCACCGCTACGGAAGCGCCAATCAACTCATTTCATTTCACGGTGTTGCATCCGCGAATCTTCCGGCGCACCCGCCCGGTCTCGCATTCCATAGTCACGGATCACGTGAGCAACGCGCAATCGATAGTCGTCAAAAATGTGATCGCGGCCGGCCGTTTGAATTTCCCGATGCACGTCGAGATTTCGCCACTTTGCCACCGCCTCTTCATCGCGCCAGAATGAGAGCGATAGAATTTTTCCCGGTTTGCTCAGACTTTCAAAGCGCTCGATTGAAATGAAGCCATCAAACGTGTCCAATTGAGGACGAAGCACAGCGGCGGCATTGAGGTAATCGGCTTTATGCGCCGGATTGGTTTCGGCTTCAAAGATGACGGCAATCATGCGTATGCTCCGGTTTAAACAGCAGGAATGTTGATCGTACCTTCTACCTTTTCCGTAAAGGTTCGCGTTTCGCGCAGGATGAATTTCTTTTCCTGCGCCAACGCAAAGTTAGCCCGGCCTTCCGCATCGTTTTTCAGGCGGGCGCGATAAGCCTCGTAGGCCGCGAGGCTATCAAAGGCTATCGCGCCCCAGGCAATATCATTGCTGACCTCGCGCGCTAGTGTAGTGTTTTTCAAATTTACCGAAGCATGCAGCCGCCATCGCGAGCAGTAACAATCCCAGAATCACGCCATCCTTCCAGCGCACAAAGGGCGTGATACCTATACGCGGTTGCACCTCAATCTCCAACACGCCGCGCGAAAATTGCGGCAGCATTTTGACGATTTCGCCTTTCTCGTTGACCGCGGCCGTCACGCCGGTATTGGTGGCGCGCAGCATCCACCGACTCGTTTCCATCGCGCGCATTTGCGACATTTGCGCATGCTGATCCGGTGCGAGCGATCGCCCGAACCACGCCATGTTGGACATATTCACCAGCAACTCGGCCTCGGGCAATTGCGCCGCGATCTCGCGACCGAACGCATCTTCATAGCAGATGTTCACCGCGATCCGGTGACCGGCAATGTGCATCGGGCGTGGGACGTCATCGCGCGCATTGAAATCCGACAGGGGAATTTTCAGCCAGCGATACACCCATGAAAAGAGTGGCGGCACAAACTCGCCGAAGGCGACCAGATGCTGTTTGTCGTAGCGTTGCGACGGCGAAGTGCCGATCGAGACTGCGCTATTGGCGAGATGGTATTGCGGATTGTCACCGGTCGATTCGGGTCTGATCCGCTCGGCGATTGGCGCACCCAACAAAATATCCGCACCGTGCGTGGCCGCGTGTGCGCGCAACGACTCAAGATATTCCGGCGGTATCCGGTCAAGAAAATCCGGCAGCGCGGTTTCCGGCATTACCACCAACGCCGCATCGCTTTCACGAATCATTTGACGATAATTTTCAAGCGTCGGTGCGCGCTGATCGTCACGCCATTTAAGGCTCTGCTCGACGTTGCCCTGCAATAGCGCCACCTTCAGCGGCTTGCCGGAAGGCTCGCTCCAATTGACGTACGAAAGCACCAGCCCCGCAGACCACGCGGCAATCGTGATGGCGGCCAAGACGCCGCGCGGAACTTTGCGCGCGGTCTTTCCGGTATTAATGAAAACCCAGATGGCAATCGCTGCACTGACCGCGAGCAACCACGATATTCCATACATACCGACGATGGCCGCGTAACCCGCAAGGGGTGCCGTGATGATGCCACCGGGCGTCTGCGAATAGCCCAGCGAGAGCCACGGAAAGCCGGAAACAATCCAGCCGCGCAAATATTCAAATGCAACAAAACACGCAGGTATCAACGCAATCAACGCGACCTCAGGTGCCATCTTGAAGCGCACCGTTAACCAGTGCTGCAGCAAGCCGGCGAACGCCGGATACAACGCAAGGTATGCGCAAAACAGCAAGGTTGCAGTCGCCGCGAGGATCATTGGCATGCCGCCATAATCGTGGAGGCTCACATAAATCCACGACACCCCCACCACGAATTGCCCCAATCCCCACGCGAACCCCAACGCGAATGCGCGCCACGGTTTCTGACAGCGCTGCCACAACGCGAACAACACGCCGATCGACAACAGCGTCAGCGGCCAAAAATAAATGGGGGCAAATCCCAGCACGCCGAGCGCGCCGCCGCTCGACGCGAGCAATAGTTGTGCGCCGAAATTCATTGGTTCAGGGTGCGCCGCCATTGGCTGTCATTCCCATCCCGCAACGGGAACGACCGCTGGTCATCCGGCCTTGTTGCCAACAGCGGCGGCGTCAGTGGTGCCGCGAACCGGTGCCAGTGGCTCGACCAGTATCGAATGCACTTTGCGACTATCCGCGCGCAACACAGCGAACCTGAAGCCATCGAAAGTGACCGATTCGCCGCGCGTCGGCACGCGACCAAAACGATTCACCACCAGGCCACCTACGGTGTCGAAATCCTCGTCGGAAAAATGCGTCTCGAAGGCCGCATTGAAGTCCGCGATTTCGGTCACTGCTTTGACGCGGAACTTGCCGGATTTGTCGGGAAGAATATTGTCTTCGGTTTCGTCGAAATCGAATTCATCTTCGATGTCGCCGACGATTTGTTCCAGCACATCTTCGATCGTCACCAGCCCGGCAACGCCGCCGTATTCATCGACCACGATGGCGATGTGATTGCGATTCGCCTTGAAATCACGCAGCAGAATATTGAGGCGCTTGGATTCCGGCGCGAACACGGCCGGACGCAACATGTCGCGCACATCAAACTCATTCGCGTTGGCGTAATAGCGCAGCAAATCCTTCGCAAGCAGGATGCCGATGACATTGTCCTTGCCGTTTTCGTACACCGGAAAACGCGAGTGCGCGGTCTCGATTACGAACGGAATAAACGCGTCCGGACTTTCCTCGACATCGATCATGTCCATCTGCGAGCGTGGAATCATCACATCGCGCGCGTGCATTTCGGATACCTGCATGACGCCTTCGATCATCGACAGCGCTTCCGCATCCAGCAGATTTTTTTCAAACGCGCCGTGCAGTAATTCGACCAGTTGGCCGCGGTCTTCGGGCTCACGGAGCAGCATCGAAGAAAGACGCTCCATCAGGGAGCGTTTGGGGGATTCATCCATTGATCAAATCGGGTTGTCGCGATGATTTCAATTTAACACAACCACTCGTTGCGATGATGACGCGCTGGTCATTGATACGGATTTGCGAATCCCAGCGTTTGAAGCAAAGTGATTTCTCTCGACTCCATCCGTTTCGCGTCGCGCACCGATTCATGATCGTAGCCCGCCAAATGCAGCGCGCCATGCACCGTCATATGTGCGTAGTGGGCTTCGATGGCTTTGCCTTGCTCGCGCGCTTCGCGATGGATCACTTGCGCACAAAGCACGATATCGCCATTCAGCACGTCGGCACCGTTATCGTGATACACAAACGTCAGCACGTTGGTCGCATATTTTTTGCGGCGAAAGCCCGTATTAAGGCGTTCGCCTTCCGCTGCATTCACCACCCGCAAGGTAAGATCGGCTGGCTGCGAAATCGCGGCCTTCAGCCAGCGGCGAAATTGATTGTCCGCCGGGATGCCGCGCAGACGACTTGCGCGCTGAATCGTGATGCGAACCTGACCGCTCACGCGGTACTGCCGGTATTCGCCAGCCGCAGTAATTTTTCGAAGGCGGCCACCGCTTCGGCGTCGCTCATTTCCATCAAGCCTTCACCGACGTAGATCTCAACTTCGGTAAATGTGGTGTCGGCCAGCGCGCGCGCGGCGCCCAACCAAATCCGGTCACTGGCGGCGAGGTGATCGCGAGCCGCTTCCCACTTTTTCGCGGGCACGTCAAAGCGCAAATGCATCATGTTGACTTGCGGCACGTCCGGCAACAGCGTGATGCCTGGCACAGATCGAATCGCGTCGGCAAAGGCGAGTGCACGACGGTAGTACGCGGGCATGCGCGCAAGCCGTGCGTCGAAGCGCATCGCGGCACTCGCAACGGTCGGGTATTGCTGATAAATCTGCCCGCCGTGACGGATCTGCCAATCGCGCGCCTCGGCAATGAATGCTTTGTCGCCCAGAAGCATCGCCCCGGCAATCGCGCCAATACCTTTGTAGAACGACACGTAGACCGAATCGAACAAGCCGGCGATGTCGGCGTAGCTTTTCTCGGGATAGTACGCAAGGGTTTCCCACAGACGCGCGCCGTCGAGATGCAGGCGGGTGGAGCGCCCCGCAGTGATCTCGCGTTGCTTTAACAAGTCACTCCACGGCGGCAATTTGCCGCCGACTTCGCGCATTGGCAATTCGATGACGATAGATGCCAACGGCACGTCGAGGCGCTTCAAATCCTGCGCAAGAATCGGCTCGTCGTCATCGCCGAGAAAATGGCTGCGCAAGCCATGCAATCTTTTGTAGGCGAGCTTTTCGTGCAATTCCAGATGCGCGGTACGGTGCATGCCGAAATCGAGGTTGTGCGAACGGTCGGCCCAAATTTTGAGCGCAATCAGCGTGGCCATTTTGCCGCTTGGCATGAATAGCGCCGCAGGTTTACCGAGCAGCGCGGCGACCTTTGCCTCGAAATCGGCGATCAGCGTACCGGTACCATAACTATCGATATCGTATTCGTTCGCCGACATCCAATCGGCGATGGCGAACAATTCATTCTGCGGTCGTGGCGCGGGATGCCCGGAGACGACATGGTTGCATTGACGTTTAAGCTTGGCCCTCGCAAGGGCTGAGAGTGTGGCGGACATCAGCGGATCTTTCGGTGATGTGCTTCATAGGCCGTGACGATGGTCTGCACCAGCGGATGGCGCACCACATCGTTGGCCTGAAAAATGGTGAAACCGATGCCGCGAATGCCATGCAGCACATTGCGTGCGTCGATCAACCCACTTAAGGTGCCGTGCTTCAAATCCACCTGCGTGACGTCGCCCGTGATAACGGCCTTGGTGCCAAATCCGATGCGGGTCAGGAACATTTTCATTTGCTCGGGCGTGGTGTTTTGCGCCTCATCGAGAATGATGAACGAGTGATTCAAAGTGCGGCCGCGCATGAAGGCGAGTGGTGCGACTTCGATTTGCTGCCGCTCGAACATGCGATTCACTTTGTCGAAACCGAGCAGCTCGTAGAGCGCGTCGTACAAGGGCCGCAAATACGGATCGACCTTTTGCGACAAGTCGCCAGGCAGAAATCCCAGCTTCTCGCCAGCCTCAACCGCTGGGCGCGTGAGCACAATGCGTTTTACCAGATCGCGCTCGAACGCATCTACTGCGCACGCGACCGCAAGATAAGTTTTGCCGGTACCCGCAGGGCCCACGCCAAAGGAAATATCGTGGGTCTGAATTTGTTTGATGTATTGCGCCTGATGCTCGGTGCGCGCGCGCAGATCGGCCCGGCGAGTATGCAACGCGATTTCTTCGTCGTAGGGCGCTGCGATAACGGCGGCCGCTTTGCCTTCGCGCGATTGATTCTGTGCGTGCGTCATTTCAACGATGCCGAGCTGGATTTCTTCCACCGATAAATCGTTGTGCGCCTTCGTGTAGAAACGAGTGAGCACTTTCGAGGCGAGATCGATCCGTTCGCGACCGCCGGTGAGCGAAAATTTTTCGCCGCGCCGTGCAATCGCGATATCCAGCGCTGCTTCGATCTGCCGAATGTTCGCGTCCAGCGCGCCGCATAGCGAGGCTAGTCGGCGGTTATCGACGGGGGTGAAAGAAAATTCCAGCGTTGGCGACTTCTTCATGGTGTCAGGCGGCGATGGATTCCGACGTGACGATCTCGCCACGCAACGTGTAATGACTCACGCCGGATATTCGCACGTCGACAAATTGTCCGATGAGGCGCGATGCATGCTCGCCGCTCACCGGAAAATTCACCACCCGATTGTTGTCGGTGCGCCCCATCAATTCCTGTTCATCTTTGCGCGAAACACCTTCTACCAGTACTCGCTGCGTGGTTCCCACCATCGCGTTCGAGGCGGCGTGCAATTGCGCATCGAGCAATTTTTGCATGCGTTGCAAACGCTTCAGTTTGATCTCGTAAGGCGTTTCATCGACTAGGTTTGCAGCTGGCGTTCCCGGACGGCGCGAATAAATGAACGAAAAGCTGCCGTCGAACCCGATGTCTTCAATTAGTTTGAGCGTGGCGTCAAAATCGGCCTCAGTCTCGCCCGGAAAGCCGACGATGAAATCGCTGGAAATGGAAATATCCGGCCGCACCGCGCGTAAGCGCCGGATGATGGATTTGTATTCCATCGCGGTGTAGTTGCGTTTCATCGCGGCCAGTACGCGATCAGCACCTGATTGCACCGGCAGATGCAATTGCGAGACCAGCTTCGGCAATTTGCCATAGGCGTCGATCAGGCGTTGGGTAAATTCGAGCGGATGCGAAGTGGTGTAGCGAATGCGTTCGATGCCCGAAATCGCGTGAACGGCTGACAGCAGCAATGCGAAATCGGCACGTTCGCCATCTGCCATTTCGCCCACGTAAGCATTCACGTTTTGCCCCAGCAGCGTGACTTCTTTCACGCCTTTGCCGGCAAGCACTTCGATGTCTTTGATCACGCTTTCAAACGAGCGCGAAATTTCCTCGCCGCGCGTATACGGCACCACGCAGAAGCTGCAATATTTCGAGCAGCCTTCCATGATTGAGACAAAGGCCGTCACGCCCTCGACGCGCGCAGGTGGAAGGTGATCGAATTTTTCGACTTCGGGAAACGAAATATCGACCTGCGATTGGCCGCTTTGGCGCTTGGCCTGAATCATTGCGGGCAGACGGTGCAGCGTTTGCGGACCGAACACCAGATCCACATACGGTGCACGTTTGACGATGGCCGAGCCTTCCTGCGAAGCCACGCAACCACCGACGCCAATCAACAAATCCGGGTTTGCCGCCTTTAACTCACGAATGCGCCCAAGATCACTGAACAATTTCTCCGACGCTTTCTCGCGCACGGAACACGAGTTGTAGAGAATCACATCGGCGTTTTCCGGCGTAGCGGTCTTTTCGTAACCCTCGAAGGCGTGGAGCACATCGGCCATTTTGTCCGAGTCATACTCGTTCA
>JANOKK010000165.1:0-14101 GCA_031419255.1 Betaproteobacteria bacterium | reverse complement strand
GAACGCGAGCGTCATGATGAACAACGTAAGGCCCGCAGCGAATATGGTTTGATAGCCGATGCTGCCGTGCGGCAGATCTCCAAGTGCCACTTGTACGATAAAGGCGGTGATGGTGGCGGCGGGTTCCGCCGGATTCCAGGTCAGATTTGGCTGCATCCCGGCCGCAACCGCAACCACCATGGTTTCACCTACGGCACGCGAAATGCCGAGGATGTAGGCGGCCGCAATGCCCGAGAACGCCGAAGGAAACACCACGCCGATGGCGGTTTGAAAACGCGTCGCACCCATCGCGTAGCTGCCCTCGCGGATCGCCATTGGCACCGCGCGCATCGCATCCTCGGACACCGACGTCACGGTGGGAATAATCATGATGCCCATAACCAAACCGGCTGACAGCAGGCTGAATCCGGGCAGGCTGGGAAAGAACCATTGCAGGATCGGTGTCACGAAAAGCAGTGCGAAATAGCCGTAGACCACCGTCGGAACGCCGGCGAGTAACTCCAGCATCGGCTTGGCGAATTCGCGCACCCAGAAGGGCGCGAACTCGGACAAATACAACGAGATGATGGTGCCAAGAGGAATCGCCACCGCCAGCGCCACCAGTGACGAAACAATTGTGCCTGAGAGCAGCACCATGATGCCGAAATGCGCATCGTCGAACAGTGGCGTCCATTGCGTGTCGGTGAGGAATGCGATCAGCGGCACGTGCTGGAAAAAAGCCCATGACTCAGTAACGAGAATGAGGACGATGCCGAGCGTGGTCGCCACCGATGAGAATGCGGCCAGAAACAAGAGACCTTCAATCGCGCGCTCTTTCAGATTGCGGCTGAACTTGAAGTTGAGGCGGCCCGGCTGCGAGGCGTTGGGCACCGTCGGCGCGCTGATGTTGTCAAAGCCGACGGCGGACATGTGAATTTACCTCGCGTGCTACTACAGTTTGGCTTCGCGGCGCAACACTTCTTCTATCGTCACACCGACTTCAGCGGTGCCACCGAAAACCGTGCCGAACTTGTTCTTCTCGATGTGCTGCCACGCGAGCTTGTAGGCAGAATCGGGTAACGGCACGTACTTTACCTCTTTCGATAAACGTGCGCCATGTTCCAGATAATAGCGGAGGAAATTTTTCACTTCAGGGCGCGTCAATGATTTCTCGGCCGCGTAAATGAAAATCGGACGCGCGAGCGGCTGATAGCTTGCATTCATCACGGTTTCGATCGACGCGCTCACCGCTGGCGCGCCGGGTTTGGCGACGATCGGCACGGCCTTCAATTTTTTCTGATTTTCAATGTAGTACGCAAAACCGAAATAGCCGAGTCCTCCTTTGTCTCGCGAAACACCTTGCACCAATACGTTGTCGTCTTCCGATGCGGTGTAATCGCCACGGCTTGACTTTGCCTTGCCGACAATGGCTTCGGTGAAGTAGTCAAATGTGCCTGAATCTGCGCCAGGGCCATAGAGCTTGATCGGCAAATCCGGCCAGGCGGCGTTGATTTCCTTCCAGGATTTGACTTTGCCCTGCGCGCCGGGCTCCCACATCTTCTTCAATTCGTCCACGGTCAATTGTTTGATGAAATCGTTTTGCGGATTGATCACCACCGTCAGCGCATCGAAGGCAATCGGCATTTCGACGTAGCGGATGCCCGCTTTCGCGCAATCTTCCATTTCCTTCTTCAGGATAGGCCGTGAGGCATTCGCGATATCGATTTCACCGCGGCAAAATTTCTTGAAGCCGCCGCCGGTGCCGGAAATGCCGACCGTGACCTTCACCGCCCCCTTGTTCAATTTTTGAAAATCTTCCGCCACCGCTTCGGTGATCGGATAGACGGTTGACGAGCCGTCGACTTTGACGATGGCGGCACCGCTTTGTGCAAATGCCGCATGGCCGATAAACGTGGTTGCCAGCAGCGAGGCGATTAAAGAGTACTTTGTCGTAAATGTCATAAAAACTCCTGTGGGTTGGCTTTGCGAATGCCGCGAGAATAGGTGTTTTCTGTGACAGTTTCGTGACACATACGTTTGATGGTGGCGCGTGCACAGCAGGAATTTGCGCGAGATTAGGTCGCGAAAAGCGAGAACTCGCGCACTGTTCCGGGCATTTATGCTTGGAAAGGTTCGCCGGTGCTTGAGTCTGCCGCATCGATCTGGCGTGACGCGCTCCCTGTATCAGGCGGCAGCATGACCGGCCTGCTGCTGTTGGGTGTCATTGGAATCTGGCTTGTCATCATCGTGTTTGCGGTGACCCGATTGGCGCGGCTTTTCAAAACCGTGTGGATTCGCAATGTCGTCGTTGCCTTGGCGTCCGTGGCGATGTTCTTGCTGCGGGTCGCGGATGAACTCATCACCGCGCCGCAATTCAACAAGCTTTGCGAAGAGGGAACGAAGCTGAAATTTGATCCGGAGAAGATTCGCGGGAAGACGATATTTCTGGCGGATGATCCGCAGCCTGATATCACTTTGTCGCCGCGCACGATTGCGGCTTTGTCATCAATCCGCTGAGCCTTGTCGGCACAGTGGAGGCGAATCTAATGCAAGCGATGAGCCGGGCGATGTATGAGGCGGTGCGCTTCGACGAGGCCCACGTCACCAGCGTAGATTGGCTCACCTATCCGATTGCGGATATCACCGATACGCCGGATTCAATTGAGGTGGTACTGGTCAACAATGCACCGGCCAATAAATCGCTCGGTGCCGGCGAACCCGCGACGCGCCCGGTTGCAGCGGCGATCGGCAACGCGATTTTCGACGCGACAGGTGTGCGGATACGCCGGAAACAGTACGCGCGGCAATTGTCGCCACGAAAAAATAGTCGTACATGTGCACGCAAGAATGCGGCGCGCGCATTGGCCTTGCGGGGCGATAAGTGATGGCGTGCAACAGTTCATGCATCGCGGAGATGATATTCGCATCCGCACCTGTGGTCGAAAACTCGTTATTCGGCGGGCATCTTGGACAGAAAAGGCCTCAAACACCCCGCCAAAGCTAGGGTTTGTCTAAGGGGTCTATTTACCCCCCCCCAATTCTTGTCATCTCCATTAATGATGTAATCCACTTCAAATCAGCGCTCGCAACGAGAGCCACTACGTCGCGAGCGTTTGTTGCGACAGGGCGTCCATCTGGTTCGCGGAACTATGTCGCGCGAAGCAATACGCCGATAGTGATCAAGTGGCACAATTGGCAATGTAGACGCTTTTGCCGATGCGCACGCGTTGCGCAATGCCGCAATGGCAGCGTGACCATCGTCTGATGTTGGCAGTGACCGCCATCGATTCTTAACCAACTTTTCATCGCCAATATGACCCAGCCACTACCACCAATAGACGGGCCCTCCAGTTTTATGCCGATCAAACGCGGCAGCGGATTTTATGATCCGGCGATCGCGAAGGCATTTTTCAAAAGTTTCGGGAAGAAAGAAAATTTCGTTGCCGGCACCACGATCTTCAAGCAGAACGAGCGCTCGAACAAGCAATCCATTTTTCAGAAACCACTGACCAAGGCGCTGACCACGAAGTTAGATCGCGATCTGTTTCGCGGCAGACATTTTCACCGTATGTACTTGCTGACTACGGGAGAAATTGCCCTGACTGCCAACCGCCGTTTGCTCGATACGGTGATGCCGGGAGACGTGTTCGGCGAAATGGCAGTGATCAGCGAAATTCCCGAGATCGAGCGCGAAGCGCGGCGCAGCGCCGGCGCCAAGGCGGTGGTAGATTGCACGGTCTATTCACTTGACGGCAAAGAGGTGCAGTCGGGTCTGATCGAGCAGCCGGAATTCGCGTTGATGCTGATGAGCGTGATGTTCGTGAAGCTGCGGTTTTTGGTCGCGCGGCTGGCTTCGCGCGCGACCGGCCCGAATCACCGCAGTAATCGCAGCGAGCCGGTGTTCGACGCGGAAACGCTTGCCGTGTTGCACGAAAAAATGGAGCGCGGCATCGTGGTGCGTTTTCAGGAGCGCGCAAAAATCATGCAGGAAGGCCGCGCAGGCGCCAGCATGTACGTGGTGCTGGAAGGCGAAGTTGCGATCACGGTGGGCCGCAAGATCATCGAGAAAATTGGCCCCGGCGGCGTGTTCGGCGAGATCGCGCTGGTCGATCAATCGCCGCGCACAGCGAACGCAATCGCGCGCGTCGATTGCGCGCTACTCTCACTTAACCGTGAAGGTCTGATTGAGCTCGTGAAATCCGACCCGGCGATAGGCATGGCAATGATGCGTTCGGTTGCGTCGAGATTGCGCTATATGAATTCGTTGTTTGAATGATGCGTCAGCGATCGTCGATGGCGGTTGCCACAATGTGCGTGTTGGCGTTGTCGCAATTGTTTTCGTACAACTCTGCCGCGAAAATTGTCGAAGACAAGCGATGGCTTGCGGCGACCGTCGTGAATGGCGCGGGCAAGCACGTCACCCGGCAAATCATGGTGACGATTTTTTATGACGATGCCGCGCCGCAACCATATCCCGCGTTGATTTTGAATCATGGCCGCGCGACAACGGCACGTGGCCATCAAGAGCTGGGCCGCGCGCAATACAGTGAAATTTCTCGCTGGTTTGCGCAACGTGGATTCATCGTCGCGGTGCCGACGCGTATCGGCTACGGCGTGACGGGTGGTGAGGATGTCGAATCGTCCGGTGCATGCGCCAAACGAAATTACCCGCCCGCCTACGCTGCGGGGACCGCGCAGACGGTGACGGTTCTCGAATATCTGCGCGGCTGGAAGGAAGTTGCCAAGGATCGGGCGGTCATCATGGGCCAGTCTTTCGGCGGTGCCATCGCGGTCACGTTCGCGGCGATGAATATTGCGGGCGTGCAGGCAGCCATCAATTTCGCCGGTGGCGGCGGCGGAAATCCGGAAACCCATCCCGAAAAGCCGTGTTCACCGAATCGCCTCGCGCAGATGTTCAGCGACTACGGCAAAACGGCGCGAATACCCTCGCTGTGGATTTATGCCGAAAACGACCGGTACTTCGGTCCGAAAATTCCCCGGCAGTGGTTCGACGCATTCAAAGCGTCCGGCGGCACTGGCGAGTTTGTGCTTTATGCGCCGCATGGCAACGATGGGCATGGGCTCTTTACCCACGCGCCGGAAATCTGGAAGCCAAAGGTGACGGAATTCCTGCGCGCGAACGGCTATCCGAATTTCAAGTGATGTTGCGTTTGGACGGCACTGCATACGAGGGAGGATGTGGGGAAATTAATCGTCAATCGATATCGCGCCTCGCACCAAATTTCGCGGCGAAGTAATCGGTCGCGGCTACCAATGCTTCCGAAATCCCCGGCTCGCTCGACGCATGACCCGCGCCGTCGATGATGTCGAGTCGTGAACCCGGCCACGCACGGTGCACTGCCCATGCCGTTGCCGGTGGCGTGACGCAGTCGTAGCGGCCCTGCACGATGATGCCGGGAATATCGCGCAATCGCTGACACCGCGCAATCAGTTCGTCGCCTTCGATAAATCCACTATTGATGAAGTAATGCGCCTCAATGCGCGCGAGCGTTCGCATCTCGCATGCATCTGCAACCAGCGGACTCGGCAGCAACGTGGTCAGTGCGTCCTCCCAGAGGCACCACATGCGCGCGGCGGCATTTTCGATCATTGCATCGCCGCAGGTGAGCCGCGAGTGATACGCGCGGATCAGGTCGCCGCGTTCGACTTCGGGAATGAACGCCTGAAACCGCATCCATGCTTCGGCGAAAATGTTCGCAGCGCCATTTCTGTACAACCAATCCAGTTCCGATTGCCGCGCGGCGAACGCGGCGCGCAACACCATTGCAGTTACGTGCAGTGGAAATTGTTCGGCATACGCGAGTGCCAGCGTGGCGCCCCATGAACCGCCAAACAGCAGCCATTTTTCGATGCGTAAGTGTTGCCGCAACGATTCAATGTCAGCGATCAGGTGTGCTGTCGTATTGGATTCGAGCGAACCGGCGGGCGTAGATTTTCCGCAGCCGCGCTGATCGAACAGAATGATTTGATATCGCGAAGGGTCGAAAAACCGCCGGCTGGCCGCGTTGCATCCACCGCCGGGTCCACCATGTAAAAAGAGGATCGGCAGACCGTCGGGATTTCCGCATGCTTCCCAATATATTTGGTGACCGGAATCCACTGCGAGGAAGCCGTGATCAAAAGGTTCAATCGCCGGATATCGCGGATCCGGCACCGGGACGAATCGTGGCATGGGTCGCTTATGCAGTCACACCGCGCGCCCGAGCGCGGCGGAAGCGGGAAACACCAGCGATTTGATCACGACCGGCACGGCGCCGGAGAGTTCCAGCATCGCGCCGATGTCGATGAAATCAAATTCCTTGAGCGTGATGCCGTCGATGGAGACGATCGCGTTGGCGAGATTGAGTTCCTCGCGAAAATGAATGCCGACCAGACCGCCGATATCGCCATCGCCAACGAGGATCATTGGCAAGCCGTGTTCCAGAACCCTTTCAAGTCCCGCGTGAATGCAGCGCGCGAACGCATCGAGTCGCGCAAACGTGGCCGAGCCCTGCCATCGATAGCAGAGCGCAACGGCCGGTTTGTGGTTCCAGACAAATCGAAATCCGGCGAATACCGTGGCCAGCGTCACTTCTTCCTCAGGCGGCGGCACATGTACTTTGCGCAATGCGAGAAACACGCCGCCTGCCAGCGCAAACAACGCGGCGCACACGGCATACACCACGCCTTCGCCCGCAATATAGATCGCGCCGCCCAACGCCGGGTCGACGATCACCGCGGCCTTCATGCCCATCGAACTCACCGCGGTTGCGCGCGAGATCAGACGATCCGGCACCAGCAACGCAACCATCGATTGCTGTGCCGGATTCTGAAAACCTTTGACCGCCCCGAGGGCGACCGACATCGCCAACAGTAGTTCGCGATCGGCCCAGCCACCGAACGCGGCAACCGCCAGCACGCCGCAAACGATTGTCTCTACCACCATGCACAGCACCAGAATGAGTCCGCGATTGCCGCGATCAGCGGCGTGGCCCGCAGGCAAGGTCAATACCAGTGCCGGCAGGCATTGCGCAAGCCCGACCAGTCCTAAATCCCAGGCGCTGCCCGTCAGGTTGTACATCTGCCAACCCATGGCAACCATCATCATCTGGTTGCCGGTCGCAGCACTGATTCGACCGCACCAGAAGCGCAGGAAGCGCGGGATTTGCAGCGGTGAGGTGGGGTGGGAGGGTGACATGGGCGTGCGATACCTGACGATAAACGTAGTCAATGCGTATTTTGGCGTGAACTCGCGCGTGCGCGATTAATTTGCGTCATGTTCTGGAACGTGGAACGACTGCGGCGGTGCTAATCTGCTGCTGCCTCCAGATCAACGACATATCGCATTGATCGTATCGGCAACTTCAACACACTCAACGCGCCATGCAATCATGGGCACCGCGCCGCCACACCCCCGCAAATGGCGATGCGCGATCAAACACAAGATTTTGACTACGCACGTGCGCCTTGCCCGCCGCAGCGCTTTGCAAAGTGGCACCGTCAAGACGTCCGGAAAAGGTCAACTCACGCGCACCGCTCACGTTGCCTTCGATCATTTGATACTGTTGTCGCACGTCGATAGTTGTTTTGGCATGCGCATGCGAGCACCACTTGCCTTCAATCAAAGCAGGCACTTTCCACAGCATCACCCGACTGGTCCGTTCCAGCCCCAGCTTCTTCTCCGGCGCAGGCACACGAAGTTCCGCATCGGGCCGCCAATCGCCCATATCCCAATCGTGCGAGACAATTCGCGTGCCCGGTTTCAGCGCAAGCAATTTTGGCCGCAACGCGAGATTCACGTCCGGCAGCAGGTACATGGTGATCACGCTCGCGCGCTTGAGGTCGGTCTTGAATAAATCCTGATCGCGAAATTCAACTTTATTCGCGACGCCGGCGGACTTGGCGTTGATGCGGCTTTGTGCAACGAGGGCGGGGTCAATTTCCACCCCCAACCCGCGCGCGCCGAATTTTTTCGCGGCGAGGATGACGATGCGGCCATCGCCCGAACCCAGATCGATCAGATAGTCGCGCTTGCCGACTTGCGCGATCGATAGCATCGCTTCGGTGACGCCTAGCGGGGTAGTGACGTAGGGGACGTCGAGGTCAACCGCTTGCGCGAATACATCAATGCCATAGCACATCGATTGCGCCCAAACTAAAAAAAGAGCGCGCAATTTCGGATAACCCTTTCCCCGCGCCCCTAAAGGGACTTCCTTCGGTCGCAGCGGGGAGTGAGGCGGGGAATTCGCGGAGCAAGCTCCGCGCCCGCCGAACGCCATGACGCTGCATCGGCATGGCCCAATCATTGCTCTTCGCACTGCCTCTTTACAGCCGAATCTCAAACATCGCAAATTCTCTCGAATATTCATCGCCAAATTGTACCGCCCGTCCATGTTCGGAACGCGTCTGGCACACCCTATCCTCTATAATTTCACCATCCGCGTTCTGCGTTATGCGTCCAGCGGGAGCTTGGCGGCAACTTGCACGCTGGCGATGACCACACCGCGCCGCGTCAACGCGGCGATCCCTTCCCCCAATTGAAATTTCCATGTCCCTGAATCTCGCCCACGGCCTCACATTCTCCGATCTCTATCGCCGCGATGGTTTGCTGAAAATCGATGCGGCCTTCTTCGCGCATTTGAACAATGCCGATGCGGCACTCGCCGTGCGTCTCGCTGCCGGGCGTGCGGATCCGACCGCACTAAGCAAAAAGGACGAGTCCGCTCTGATCATCGAGGCGGGGCCGCATCTCGACACCTTTATCGCGCAGTTGTTCGGCATCGAAGACGAGGCCGACGCGCTTACGGAACGCCACTTGGCGCTTGGCCCGCTCTACACCGTCAAGCGCCAGTTCGTGCAGCGCAAGGCCATGACTACTTACAAGGCCGATGTGGCGGCGACGTTCGACGGCATCGCCATCGAGCGTGAACTTGCGTCATGTCTCGGCGGGGAATTCACCGAACTCGCGTTCGCCACGCAGGTGGAAGCATGGCAAACAGACGAGGCTGCGAACGCCGACATACTCGATCTGGCACTGCGTTACGCGGCCTGGGCAATGCACACCGAGGCCGGTCGTGCGCGCAATCTCGCCGGTGTGCTGTTCAAGGCGCCATCCAAACTCGATTCGCAGCACTTGGTGAAACACGCGCAAGCACAAACGACGGATGGTGTCACCACGTTTACCATCAAGCCCGAACACATTCGCCGCCGCAAAGGTTTTGAACTTACTGACAAGGGCACCGACCTCAAAGGCGCGCTCGCCGAGGCCAACTACTGCATCTGGTGCCACACACAGGGCAAGGATTCCTGTTCGACCGGCCTCAAAGAAAAACCCGGTGCGGATGGCAAGACCGCGTTCAAGAAAAGCACGTTTGGCGTGACGCTTGCGGGTTGCCCGCTGGAAGAAAAAATTTCCGAATTCCATACGCTGAAAGCGACCGGCTATGCGATTTCAGCCCTCGCCGTCATCGCCATCGATAACCCATTGGCCGCCGCCACCGGCCATCGCATCTGTAACGACTGCATGAAATCCTGTATCTACCAGAAGCAGGAGCCGGTGAATATTCCCGAGGCGGAAACGCGCACGTTGAAAGATGTATTGGAGTTGCCATGGGGGTTTGAAATTTACTCCCTGCTCACGCGCTGGAATCCGCTGAGTTTGCATCATCCATTGCCGAAAGAAGATAGTGGCTATCGCGTGCTGGTGGTGGGCATGGGCCCGGCGGGGTTCGCGCTTTCGCACAACCTGATGAACGACGGCCACACGGTGGTCGGCATCGACGGCCTAAAGATCGAGCCGCTGGTGGAAACACTTTCCGGCGTGCGTGCCGATGGCTCACGGGTTGAATTCGATCCGGTGCGCGATGTCACCACGCTCTATGAATCCCTCGATGACCGAGTCATGGCCGGTTTTGGCGGCGTGGCCGAATACGGTATCACGGTGCGCTGGAACAAAAATTTTCTGAAAGTGATCCGCCTCTTACTGGAGCGGCGCGATCAATTCGCGATGTTCGGTGGCGTGCGATTTGGCGGCACGCTGGATGCGGATGACGCCTTCAATATGGGCTTCGATCACATCGCCCTCGCCATGGGTGCGGGCAAACCGACGGTGCTGGATATTCCCAACGGCCTCGCGCGCGGCGTGCGCACCGCCTCGGATTTTTTGATGGCGCTGCAATTGACGGGTGCCGCGAAAGCCGATTCGATCGCCAATATGCAAGTTCGTCTGCCGGTGGTGGTGATCGGCGGTGGCCTCACTGCGATTGATACCGCGACGGAAGCGCTTGCCTATTACCCGATTCAAGCCGAAAAATTTCTGCAACGCTTTGAAGCGCTCGCGGCGGAAAAAGGCGAGGACGCGGTACGCGATTTATGGAGCCCGGAAGAACGCGAAATTGCCGAGGAATTTTTGGCGCACGCGCGTGCGATTCGCTCGGAACGCAACATTGCCGAGGCGGAAAATCGCCCGCCACGCATTGTCGAACTGATGCAAAGCTGGGGCGGCGCGACGCTTGCCTATCGCCGCCGCATGGTCGATAGCCCCTCTTACACGCTCAATCACGAAGAAGTCGAAAAGGCGCTGGAGGAGGGCATTGCGTTTTCGGAAGGGCTCACACCCTTGTCGGTGGATGTCGACGACTACGGTGCGGTGCGCGGTATCAATTTCACCGCCAAGCGCGTGCTGGACGACGGCAATTTGGAAGCGTTCGAATATCATCTACCGGCGCATACCATTTTCGTCGCCGCCGGTACATCGCCGAATACGGTGCTCGCGCGCGAGTATCCGCAACATTTCGGCCTCGATGGAAAATATTTCCAGGCCTGCGATGAAGAGGGCAACGGGCTGAAACCGGCATTCTCGATCTCCAAGCCTGAGCAAGCGGACGTGCTGCTTTCTCGCAATGCGGACGGCCGCTTCGTATCATTCTTCGGTGACTTGCACCCCTCGTATTTCGGCAACGTCGTCAAAGCCATCGGCGGTGCCAAGCAGGGTTATCCGGTGGTGTCGCGGGTGCTGAAAAAAGTACCGCCCCAAGCGCAGGGTGGGCGGTCTGAATTTCTCGCCGCCACCGCCAACGATTTGCTGGCGACGGTCGAGCGCGTCGAGCGCCTCACCCCGACCATTGTCGAAGTGGTGGTGCGCGCGCCGCTCGCCGCGCGCAAATTCCGTCCCGGCCAGTTCTATCGCTTGCAGAATTTTGAAACGCTATCGCCCGTCACACGAGGCACAAGATTGCAAATGGAAGGCTTGGCGCTCACTGGCGCATGGACCGATCCTGAGAAAGGATTGGTCTCGACTATCGTGCTGGAAATGGGCGGATCATCCGATCTCTGCGCGATATTGAAGCCGGGAGAGCCGGTGATCCTGATGGGGCCCACCGGTGCGCCGACGCATATCGCGGCCAACGAAACCGTCGCGCTGGTCGGCGGTGGTCTGGGCAATGCGGTGTTGTTCTCCATCGGCCAGGCGTTCCGCGCGGCGGGCTCAAAGGTGCTGTATTTCGCCGGCTATAAGAAGGTGGTTGATCGCTACAAAGTGGCAGAGATTGAAGCCGCAGCCGACGTCATCATCTGGTGCTGCGATGAATTGCCCGGCTTCACGCCGGGACGACCGCAAGATAAAAGTTTCGTCGGCAATATTGTTCAGGCGATGGAAGCCTACGCGTCTGGCCGCCTCGGCGTGCCGCCGATTCGCATGGAAGATGCGGATCGGTTGATCGCCATCGGATCAGACCGCATGATGTCGGCCGTTGGTCGCGCGCGCCACGATGTATTGAAATCGCACATGAAGCCGCATCACTTCGCGATCGCCTCAATCAATTCGCCAATGCAATGCATGATGAAAGAAATCTGCGCGCAATGCCTGCAACCGCAGCGCGATCCCAAGACCGGAAAAGTGAGCTACGTTTTTTCCTGTTTCAATCAGGATCAGGACTTGGATTGCGTTGATTTTCAGGCGCTATCGGAGCGGCTGAAACAAAATTCGCTGCAGGAAAAATTAACCAAGCAGTGGCTTGGGGTTTGTCTGGACGAACTTAAAAAGTCAAACGTAGTGGTTTGATAATTTCGGTCAAGGAAGCCTCGAACACCAGCGCTGGCGCGGCGTTCGGGGCGATTCAAGACTGAACCAAACAAGCGCGAAATGTCCGCCATACCTCGCGCCACTTGCTGCCTCAGCGGTAGGGATCTCTCCCACGCCTTGTAGGCACGCGACTACATCCCTTCGGGCAATTGGCCGATGGGATGAAGAGGGCGTACCCATGACAATGAGTGCTGCTTCCGCCGGGATCGGCGAAGACCACACGCATTCATTTTTGGAGGACTCCATGTACACCCGTGAATCAGATAATCAAATCACCGCGCGACCGCTCGTCACACTTGCCGTCATCGTTACGCTGGCTGTGCTCACGCTGCCGGGTTGCGCATCAACGGGGGAAATGCCGCGCGAAGAGATGGCGGTTGCCCGTGCTGCGGTGGATCGCGCTTCCGGACCGGCTGCCGCTGAAGCGCCAATCGAAGTTTCCCAGGCGCGCGAGAAACTTGAACGCGCCAACGCGGCCGTCGCCCGCAAAGATTATGACGAAGCAAAGCGACTGGCCGAGAAAGCCGAAGCCGATGCCAATCTGGCCGAGGCGAAATCGCATTCGGTGCGCTCAGACCGCGCCCTGGTGGAGGTACGCGAAGGTATTCGCCAACTGCGCGAAGAACTTGCCCGCCGCTAATTGCATCTGACATCCGAACATAAAAGGAATCCAACATGAACAAGAAAACACTGCGAACACTGAATTCAGGCGTTGATCTCCAGCCGACGCTGTCACACAAAACCGGTTTGTCGATCAGACCAGTTCTGACGATCCTCACTGTCGCACTCATTGCCGCCGGTTGCGCCAGCACTTCCTCCGCGCCACCCTCATTGGTGGAAGCGCGCGCGAACGTGAGTTCTGCCTCATCGAACCCGAATGTGCTCGCCAATGCGCCGCTGGAATTGAAGCGCGCCAATGACGCCCTTGCCCGCGCCGAACAATCGCAGATCAAGGGTGAAGAAATCAATGTAAACCACAACTCCTACATCGCCACTCAACGTGCGCTCACTGCAGTTGCCGCAGGCAATGCCAAGGCGGCGGAAGACCAGATCAAACTCGCTGAAGTCGACCGCGCACGCGCCCGCGGCGAAGCCAGTGCACGTGAAGCCCGGCGCGCCCAGATCAATGCCTCCAATGCACGCGCTGACGCCCGCGACGCACGCGCCGATGCAAATTTCCAACGCGATCAGGCAGCCATCGCCCAGGCACAAACCGCCGGCGCACAGCAACAGGCCTTGAACGCGCAACGCGATGCGGCCAACGCTGCCAATGACACCGCCGCCGCGCAAGCCCAGGCGGCGAACGCACAGAACCAGATCGCGACCGCGCAGAGCCAGGCTGCCGCCGCACAGAATCAAGCTGCCGCGTCAGATGCCTATGCCGCCAGCCTGTCTCGTCAATTGGTGGTGCTGCAAGCACTGAAAACCGAACGCGGCATGGTCATCACACTTGGTGATGTGCTATTCGAATTCAATCGCGCCGAAGTGAAGCCGACCTCGCGCGCACGCATGTCGCAGTTAGCCGATTTCATGAAGCAGTACCCGGATCGCCGCGTCTCGATCGAAGGCCACACAGACAGCGTCGGCAGCGTTGCCGCCAATAGCGAACTCTCGCAGCGGCGCGCAGAAGCGGTGAAATCGGAGTTGATCGGATTGGGGATCTCTGGCGACCGGATTTCTACCGTCGGCTACGGCAAGAGTTTTCCGGTGGCGTCCAATGACACCGATACCAATCGCGCGATCAATCGCCGGGTGGAAGTGGTGATTTCGGAACCGGGGAAGACGGTTCGGTCGCGGGTGTAGTTCAGTACGTAAGATTGAACGAAAACGGCGCACTTTGGTGCGCCGTTTTGCTTTATCCCGACTACGCGTCGACATCACGTTACGCGGGTCGTCCAAAGTACGCTGTCCAACTGGCGACAGGCAGGGGGTGTTTGCGCCACCCGCAAAAGCGCGATCAAATGAGGAGGGTCTGATCCCCCTGTCACTCGGTTAAGGCCGATACGCCAGTTCCGTAGGATGGGTGGAGCGTAGCGATAC